>SKMI01000175.1 GCA_007121115.1 Paracoccaceae bacterium
CGTGTCGCCGGGCTGGCCGCGCTGATCCGGGCCGCGGCGCGCCCGCCGCGCGGCGCGGGGCGGATCGCGCTGGCGCTGGTCATGGGCGCGGTCACGCATCTGGCCTTTGCGGCGGGCGTGCTGGCGATGATCATCGCAATGTTCTTCGGCATGAGCGAGAGCTTCGGCCGCGTGCCCGCGCCGTGGAACTGGCTGGTCAATGCCCTGCTGATCCTGCAATTCCCGCTCGCGCATTCCGTTCTGCTGACCCCGCGCGGGGGGCGCCTGCTGGCCGGCCTGATCCCCGGCCCGCACGGGAAAACCCTGGCGACCACCACCTATGCGCTGGTCGCCTCGGTCCAGTTGCTGGCGCTGTTCGCGCTCTGGACGCCCTCGGGGATCGTCTGGTGGCGGGCCGACGGGGCGGTGTTCTGGGCCATCTGCTCGGCCTATGCAGCGTCCTGGGTGCTGCTGATCAAGGCCAGCTTCGACGCGGGCGCCGAGGTGCAATCCGGCGCGCTGGGCTGGATGTCGCTGATGGGGCGGATCGCACCGCGGTTTCCGGACATGCCGACGCGCGGCCTGTTCCGCGTGATCCGCCAGCCGATCTACGTGGCGTTCGCGCTGACGCTCTGGGCCGTGCCGGTCTGGACCCCGGATCAACTGGTGCTTGCGGTGTCATTCACCGCCTATTGCCTGCTGGCACCGCGGCTGAAGGAACGCCGCTTCGCCGCGCGCTACGGTGACCGATTCGCCCGCTACCGGGCGCAGACCCCCTACGCCGTCCCGCGCCTGACCCGGAGGGACCTAGATGCGCAATGACCTGACCATCTATGATGACGTGGCCGACCGCTG
Organism: Paracoccaceae bacterium; assembly: GCA_007121115.1. Taxonomy (GTDB): domain Bacteria; phylum Pseudomonadota; class Alphaproteobacteria; order Rhodobacterales; family Rhodobacteraceae; genus Rhabdonatronobacter. The sequence continues at coordinate 835 of SKMI01000175.1, forward strand.
GTGGTCCGATGACATCCGCTGGGTGCGCACGCTGAAGAACATGGTGCCGGGGCGGCTTTCGTGGATGGACCGGCAGATCGACTGGGCGGGCAAGGAGGTGCTGGATCTGGGCTGCGCGGGCGGGTTCATGGCCGAGGCGCTGGAGGATCGCGGCGCCAAGGTGACGGGCATCGACCCCGCCGGGCAGGCCATCGCTGCCGCCCGTGCCCACGCCAAGCGCTTCGGCCGCGATATCCGCTACGATGTGGGCGTGGGCGAGGCGCTGCCCTACGCCGACGGCACCTTTGACGCGGTGGTCTGCGTCGACGTGCTGGAGCATGTGGCGGACCTGCCCCGTGTGCTGACTGAAACCGCGCGCGTCCTGCGGCCCGGCGGGCTGTTCCTGTTCGACACCATCAACCGCAACTGGCTGGCCCGCCTTGCCACCATCACCGTGGCCGAGGATATCCTGCGCCTGCTGCCCAAGGGCACGCATGACCCGGCGATGTTCATCACCCCGCAGGAATTGCGCGACGGGCTTGCGCGCGCCGGACTGGAGGCGGGGCGGTTTACCGGGCTGGGGCCGCGCGGGATCAACCTGCACGGCGATCTGACCTTTGGCCGACTGCCGCTGACGGCGATCCTGTATATGGGCACGGCCCGCAAGCCGGGAGAGACCGCATGACCGAGGCTGCACTTCTGACAACGGCGCTGCTGTTCGGCGGCATGGTGCTCTATTCCTTCGGCTTCGCGGCCTTTCTGTTCACCGCCTTGCCCGCCGCGCAGGCCGGGCCGGCCATCCGCCGCGCCTTTCCGCATTTCTACCTCTTCGTCATGGCCGCGGCGGCGCTCGCGGCCCTGCTGACCTGGCGGACGGACGGGCTGGGCGCGGCGCTTCTGGCAGCCATCGCCCTGAGCACGCTGCCAACGCGCCAGATCCTCATGCCCGCCATCAACCGCGCCACAGACGAGGGGCAGAAATCACGGTTCAAATGGCTGCACGGACTGTCCGTTGCGGTGACGCTGATTCATATCGTTCTGGCAGCCTTCGCGCTCGTGCGGTTTCTGTAAGCCCGGAAGGCACCCCGGGGCGACACGGCGGCTCAAAGCTCGCGAACGGGCTGCACGCCGGGTTTCCACAGGTAGCGCAGCACCATCTGCACCGCCTGCGCCTCGCGCTCCTGGATCATGTTGGTGGCGCCCAGGTCGCGTTCGAAGATCACCGACAGCGTCTTCATGTTCGAGACATAGAAATACCCCAGCGCCGCGATGGAGATGTAAAGCTGGATCGGGTCGATCCCGTCGCGGAAGATGCCTTCGGCGCGCCCCTGTTCGAGGATTTTCTCGATCTGCCCGACCAGCGGCGAATGCAGCGCGGGAATGTCCGGCAGGGATTTCAGGAAAGCCGCGTTCTGCACGTTCTCGGTGGACAGGAGGCTTGTGAACCACGGCTTGTCGAGGAAGTGACGAAAGGTGAAGCGCACCAACCGGTCCATCGCCTCGTCGGGGCTGAGCGCTTCGAGGTTCAGTTCCCGCTCGCCCGCCCTGATCTCGGCATAGGCATCCAGCAGGACCGCGCGATAAAGGTCCTCCTTGTTGCCGAAATAGTGGTAAAGCAACCGCTTGTTGGCCCCGGCGCGTTCGGCAATCGCATCCACCCGCGCGCCGCCCAGCCCATGTTCGCAGAACTCGGCGCGCGCGGCCGCCAGGATCGCCTCTTTCGTGCGCTCCGAATTCCGCGTCCGGCGGGGGGCGTCAGCCGCTCCCGCCCTGCGGGCCGCGATCCGTGATGAAGAGGCGTGTGACAAGGCGTTGGATCACCGGAATGCTGAACAGGATCGACAGAACGACCAGCCCGCAGATAACCGCAGAGACGGGCCGGGTAAAGAACGGCGTCAGATCGCCGTTGGACAGCGCCAGGCCGCGGCGCAGGTTCACGTCCAGAAGCGTGCCCAGGATGATGCCCATGACCAGTGGCGCCATGGGATAGCGCATCTCGCGCAGGAAGAAGCCGATGATGCCGAAGACCAGCATCACATAGACATCGAACATCCGCTGCGCGATTGCGAAGGAGCCGACCACGCAGAGCACATAGACCACCGGCATCAGCCGTTCGCGCGGCACCGTCATCACCCGCAGCAGCACCCGGGTCAGCGCAAGCCCCAGCACCAGGATCGCCAGCGTGGCCAGCGCCAGCATCGCCACCACCTGGTAGAGGAAGGGCGCGTTTTCGACAAGGAGCATGGGCCCGGGGCGGATGCCGTGGATATACATGGCCGCGATCAGCACCGCCGCCGCCGCCGAGCCCGGCAGCGCCAGCGTCAGCGTGGGGATCATGGAGCCGGGGATCGCGGCGCTGTTGCCGGTCTCGGCGGCGATCAACCCCTCCAGACTACCCTTGCCAAAGCGGTCGGCCTCGGCGCTCTTGCGCTTGGCGGCGGCGTAGGAGCCCCAGGCGCCGATATCTTCGCCCACGCCGGGGACGATGCCGACAAAAGTGCCGATCACGCCGGAGCGGACCGTGGTGCGGCGGTATTTCCACACGTCCTTGATCCGCGGCACCACGCGGTCCGAAGCGTCGAAGATTTGGGCCGAAACCTTGCGTTTCATCACCACCAGAATCTCGGCCAGTCCGAAGGCGCCCACCATCGCCGGGATCAGGTCGATGCCGCCCCCCAGCGGGGACATGCCGAAGGTGAAGCGGCGATAGCCGTGCAGCCCCTCCATGCCGATCATCGCCACCAGAAGGCCCAGGAGACCGGCCACATAGCCCTTGATCGGATCGTCGAACGCCGTCAGCCGCCCCGAGATCACCACCCCGAAGAGCGCCAGCCAGAAGAATTCATACGAGCCGAAGTTGAGCGCGGCCTCGGTCAGCAATGGCGCCAGCAGCGCCAGGCAGACGATCCCCACCAGCGTGCCCAGCGCCGACGAGGTTGTGGCCAGCCCCATGGCCAGCCCGCCCTTGCCCGACATCGCCAGCGGGTTGCCGTCCAGCGTGGTCGCCGCACTGGCGGGCGTGCCGGGAATGGCCAGCAGGATCGCCGTGCGGCTGCCGCCATAGATGGCACCGACATAGATGCACATCAGGCTCAGGATCGCCTGATCCGGCGCCATGGGATAGGTCAGCGTGACCAGCAGCGCCACACCCATGGTCGCGGTCAGCCCCGGCAGCAGGCCGATGATGATGCCCAGCAAAGTGGCCCAGAGCACGTTGAACAGCGACTGCAGCGTCAGGAAATGGGCAACGCCGTCGCCCAGAAGCGCCAGACCCTCAAACATGATGCCCGACAATCCTTTTCGTGCCGTCCGTTGCGGTCATGGCAGGCGCACCAGAAACCCGGTCTGGAACACCACCGACACGGCCACACCGACGATGATCGCCTGCACCCCGGCGGTCAGCACCGTGCGCCACAGCGGATGCGGCGAGGATGCGAACACCCGCTCGAACAGCATGATGAACACGAACACGAACACCGCCGAGGCCGCCCAGAATGGCAGCCAGCCCACCAGCACCAGCGCATAGCCCAGCGCCAGCGCCATGGTCACCGCCACCCGCGCCGCCGATGTGGTCAGGAAGGCCGCGCCGAAGCGGCGCCAGCCCGCGCCATCCCGTGCCACCCGGACCGAGCGCGCCGCCAGGATCGCGCCGCAGATCGCCAGCGCGATGCCCAAGAGGCCCGGCACGAGCCCCGGCACCGTCGCCGGGTGGATGCGCCGCACCTCCAGCCGCGGCATCTCCCACGACATCCAGACCACTGCGACACCGAGCACCAGCAGTACGACCCCGGTCAGCAGATCGGCGCGCACCATGTGCGCGCCGTCGCCGTCCGCTTGCGGTGGCGAGTCCGGCGGCGGGCCACCGCCCGCGCCATCGCCCGCGCCGGGTGGCGCGGACGGGTCTTGAGGTTCGCGGCTCACTCTCGGCCGACCTCGGTCATGGTGTCACAGTCGAAGCCCAACTCGATCGGGTCGATCACCGCTTCGCCGCGCGAGGCCTTGCCGCAGGCATCGGCAATCGCCACGGGAATGGACCGCTCGCGCGCCAGATCGCCCCAGGACGGGTCAAGCACCGCGCCGAAGCCTTCGGCGTATTCGCGCAGCGCGTCCGAAGTGGCGACGTGGTTCTCCCACACGTAGTCCATGGTTTCGATCACCTCGTCCGGCACGCCGCGCGGGATGAAGATGCCGAAGTAGTCAGGCGCCAGCGGCATATCCAGCCAGTCGGTGATCGGCGGCACCGGGTCCATGCCTTCGACAACCAACGGTGTGTCGGACAGGATTGCCAGCGGCTTCAGGCGCCCGCCACGGGCCAGTTCGATCTGCTCCACCGCCAATTGCGTGGTCACCATCGCCTCGCCCGCCGCGGTGGCGGTGGCGGCCGGTGCGCCGCCGTCATAGGTGATCATGCGGAAGTCGAAGTCCCCCGCCGTGGCCAGGCTGGAAATCGCCGTCCCGCCCGAGGATGTCACCCCGGCGGTGGCGACCGTGATTTCCTCGCCGCGCTCGCGGAAGGCTTCCAGCAGCGCGCCAAAATCCTCGAACTCGCTGTCGGCGGGCACGCTGACCATGGGCGCGTTGGCGACCGACAGATAGATGTGCCAGTCGTCGATGGATGTATCTTCGATCAGCCCGCTGACCGAATAGGTGGCGTTGTTCTTGATCGCGTTCGCGGTCCAGGTCATGCCGTCGCGCGGGGCGTTCAGCACCTCCTGCGTGCCGATGGAGCCCGAGGCGCCGGGCTGGTTGACGATCACCACGTTGACGCCCAGCGCATCGGCGATGATCGGCGCGGTGACACGGGTGACCTGGTCCGTGGACCCGCCCGCGCCCCAGGGCACGATGATGTTGATGGGGCCGCCCGGCTCCCAGTCCTGCGCCATGGCGCCGGTGGCCAGCGCGACGCTTGCCAATGCCCCTGCGGCAAGCCGCACTCCGATTCGATTTGTCATGGTTCCGATCCTCCTCCCAGAGAACTGCCCGCATCGGGCAGCGCGCGCTCAAGCCTGTGGCGGGCGCAGCATTCTGTCAAGCCATAAGTAACCATCCGGTTCAATTTCGTGCAGGCACGGCGCCGGGTTCCGGTGCGGCCCGGCCCGCCGCCGCGCTGTCCAGCCCCTCCAGCACCCCGCGCAGATAGCCGATGGCGGCGGCAGCGGTGGTGGCGCCGTCGGGGACATAGACGAACGGCTCCACCGCCACCGGGTGCTGCCAGTCCGCCCGGCGCAGCGCGGCGAGAAACGGCGCCAGCCGGTCCTCCCCCTGCCCCGGCCCGCGCCGGTTGCTGTCATTGAGTTGCACATGCGCGATCCGCCCCGTGGGCAGCCAGCGCGCGGCCAGATCGGCCAGCGGCTCGGCCTCCCCGCGCAGGGCGTGGCCGGTGTCCATCATCAGTTGCAGGCCCGGTTCGGCGGCGGCATCCAGCAGCGCCGCGCCTTCGGCGAGGGTGGTAACGAAATCGGCCTCGTCGGCCGAGATCGGCTCGATGCAATAGGCCATCCCCGCTGCACGCGCCCGCGCCCCGGCAGCGGCCCAATGCTCCAGCGCCACCGCCCGCGCGCGCTCCGGATCGGCCCCCAGACGGCGCTGTTTCGGCGATCCGTGGACCAGCACGCGCCCGCCGAGGCCCGCGCAGAGGTCCACCAACGCCGCCAGCGCATCGGTGACTCGCCGTCGCATTTCCGGATCCGGGTCGGTGATCGACAGCCCCGCGGGCGCGATCAGCAGCCAGTGCAGGCCGGTCACCTCCAGCCCATGATCGGCGACGATGGCGCGCGCCTCGGCGATCTGGCGGTCGGTCATCCGCGTGGGGTCCGGGGCCAGCGTGTAGGGCGCGATTTCCAGCCCGGAATAGCCCATGGCGGCAGCCAGGCGGCACTGTTCGGCCAGGTCCACCTCGGCCAGAACCTCGTTGCACAGGCTGAATTTCATCTCTAACCCCTTTGTTCCTGCGGTCCCCGCCCCGCGCATGCTGGGGCGGCGCGGCCTGCCGTGTCAATCGCCCCGCGCCGCAATGACGCTCCGGGCCGGACTACCGAAAGGACGCGTATGGACCTTCAGACGCTGTTCTGGCTGACGCTCGCGCTGGGTGCGGGGGCGATTTCCAAGGGCGCGACCGGGCTGGGCCTGCCGCTGATCGCGCTGCCGCTGCTGACCGCACTGGTGGGGTTGCAACAGGCCATCGGCATCATGCTGGTGCCGATCATCGTCACCAACCTCTATCAGATCTGGGCCTATCGCGCCGCGCGGGCGCTGCCGGGGCTGGCGTTCCTGCCGTGGTTCCTCGGCCTCGGCGCGGTGGGGATAGGGCTGGGCACCTGGGCGCTGGACACGTTGCCCGAGCAGATGCTCGAGGCCGGGCTGGGCGCAATGCTGCTGGCCTATGTAGCGCTGCGGCTGGCAAAGCCCGGCTTCGTGCTGTCCAAGGCGGCGGGGCGGCGGCTGGGGCCGGTGGCGGGGCTGGCAGCGGGCATGCTGCAGGGCGCGACCGGGATCGCCGCCCCCGCCGGCGTGACCTTTATCCACGCGCTGGGGCTGGAACGTTGCGCGACGGTCTTCGCGGTCTCGGCCATGTTCCTGGGCTTTGCGCTGGTGCAGCTTCCGGCGCTGGTGGTGGCGGGCATCTATCAGGCGCACTGGCTCGGGCTGGGGCTTTTCGCCTGCATCCCGGTCTTTGCCTTCATGCCCGTGGGCGCCTGGCTGGGCCGGATCAGCAGCCCGCGCGCCTTCGACCTGATGATCCTTGCCTTCCTGACATTGGCCGGGGCGCGCATGGTGATCGGCGCCTGAGCGGCATGACATTCACGCTTGACCGGAGCGCCGCGCCGAGGCTAAGTAACCATTAGGTTACATAAAGGCACCCGACCGGTGTGCCACCAGTCAGGGAGGACACGGGGAAATGGGCGAACAGCGGCTTGGCCTGATCATGCATGGCGTCACCGGGCGCATGGGCTACAACCAGCACCTCGTGCGCTCGGTTCTGGCAATCCGCGATCAGGGCGGGATCATGCTGAAGAACGGCGACCGGCTGGTCCCGGACCCGATCCTTGTGGGCCGCAACGCCGACCGGGTCCGCGCGGTGGCGGAACGTCACGGGGTCACGCGCTGGTCGGACGATCTGGACGCAGCACTCGCCAACCCCGATGACACCGTGTTCTTCGACGCGGGCACCACGCAGATGCGCGCGCAACTGCTGGAACGCGCGCTGGCGGCGGGCAAGCATGTCTATTGCGAAAAGCCCACCTCGGACGATCTGGACACGGCGGTGAAGCTTGCCCGCACCGCGCGCGCCTCGGGGCTGAAACACGGGGTGGTGCAGGACAAGCTGTTCCTGCCCGGCCTGATGAAGCTCGCCATGCTGCGCGACGCCGGGTTCTTCGGCAAGATCCTCTCTGTGCGGGGCGAATTCGGCTACTGGGTGTTCGAAGGCGACTGGCAGCAGGCGCAGCGGCCTTCGTGGAACTATCGCGTGGCCGATGGCGGCGGCATCATCCTCGATATGCTGTGCCACTGGCGGTATGTGCTCGACAACCTGTTCGGCGAGGTGCGCGCGGTGTCCTGTCTCGGCGCCACGCATATCCCGGAACGGGTGGACGAGGGCGGGAACCGCTACGCGGCGGACGCCGACGATGCCGCCTATGCCACGTTCGAACTGGAGGACGGGGTAATCGCGCACATCAACTCGTCCTGGACCGTCCGGGTGCGGCGCGATGATCTGGTGACGTTTCAGGTGGACGGCACGCATGGCTCGGCGGTGGCCGGGCTGCACAAATGCTTCACCCAACACCGGGTGAACACGCCGAAACCCGTCTGGAACCCGGACCAGCCGCAGACCATGAACTTCTTCGACGACTGGGAGGAAGTGCCCGACAACTGGCCCGCCGACAACGGTTTCAAGGTGCAGTGGGAGATGTTCCTGCGCCATGTGGCCGAGGATGCGCCCTGGCCCTACGGGCTGGAAGCGGGGGCCAAGGGCGTGCAGCTTGCTGCACTCGGGCTGCAATCGTGGAAGGAACGCCGCTGGCTGGACGTCCCAGTGCTGGAGTTCTGAGGCGATGGCCGTCATCACCCTGCCGCACCCGGACGGCACACTGAAACCCCATACTTTGACCGGCACACCCGTGCCACTGGCCCGGCGCCGCGCCGATACCTTCCCGCGCGTGGCCTTTGCCGCTGCGCATGTGGTGGCCGATCCACTGGCCGTGCATGACCCGTGGCTGACGCCGGCCATCGACTGGGACCGGACGCTGGGGTTTCGGCACCGGCTCTGGGACCTTGGGCTCGGGGTGGCCGAGGCGATGGACACCGCGCAGCGCGGCATGGGGCTGGGCTGGCCGGAGGCGCAGGAGCTGATCCGCCGCGCGCTGGCCGAGGCCGCAAGCCGCGATGACGCGCTGATCGCCTGCGGCGCCGGGACCGACCATCTGGACCCCGGCGCAGGCGTCACCATCGACGATATCCTGCGCGCCTATGACGAACAGTTCGAGGTGATCGAAGGCTACGGCGGGCGCATCATCCTGATGGCCAGCCGCGCCC
>SKMI01000223.1 GCA_007121115.1 Paracoccaceae bacterium
ACACGGCGATGGCGAAGTTGTTCATCATCGCCCGGAAGCCCGCGCCTTCCTTGTGCATGTCGATGAAGATCTCGCCCAGCTTGCCGTCGCCGTATTCGCCGGTGCGCAGATAGACCTTGTGCCCGCCGACAATGGCTTTCTGAGTGTAGCCCTTGCGGCGCTCGGGCAGCTTTTCGCGCGAGCGGCGGACCACCTCCTTGACGATCACCTTCTCGACGATCTTCTCGGCGATGACCTGTGCCTTCTGCTGGGGCGTGCCGGATTCCAGCACCTCCTCGGCCTCCTCGTCATCTTCGATCAGCGCGGCGGCGAGCGGCTGGGACAGTTTGGAGCCGTCGCGATAGAGCGCGTTGGCCTTGATGCCCAGCGACCAGGACAGTTCATAGGCCGCCAGCGTCTCCTCGATCGTGGCCGAGTTGGGCATGTTGATCGTCTTGGAGATCGCCCCCGAGATGAAGCCCTGCGCCGCCGCCATCATGCGGATGTGGCTGTCCACCGAGAGATACCGCGTGCCCTTCTTGCCGCAGGGGTTGGCACAGTCGAAGACGCCGTAGTGTTCGGGCTTCAGGTGCGGCGCGCCCTCCAGCGTCATGGTACCGCAGACGTGGTCGTTCGCGGCCTCGATCTGCGCGCGGGTGAAGCCCAGGTGCCGGAGCAGGTCGAAGCCCGGGTCATTCATCTTTTCTGCCGGAATACCAAGGGTTTCGCGGCAGAACTTCTCGCCCAGCGTCCACTGGTTGAAGACGAAACGGATGTCGAAGGCCGAAGGAAGCGCGGCTTCGACCTTCTTGATCTCGGCCGTCCCGAAGCCGTGGCCGATCAGCGCCGTGTGGTTGATTCCCGGCGCCTGACCCAGCGAGCCGTGACCGACCGCATGGGCGACGATCTCGGCAATATCGGCCTCGCCATACCCCAGCTTGCGGAGCGCGGCGGGGACCGACTGGTTGATGATCTTGAAGTAACCGCCACCGGCCAGCTTCTTGAACTTCACCAGCGCGAAATCGGGTTCGATCCCGGTGGTGTCGCAATCCATGACCAGCCCGATGGTCCCGGTGGGCGCGATCACGGTCGCCTGCGCGTTGCGGTAGCCGTGGGCTTCACCCAGGGCGAGCGCCTCGTCCCAGGCCGCGCGGGCCAGGTCCACCAACTTGCGGTCGGGACAGTTGGCGGCATCCAGCGCCACGGGGGCGACGTTCACGCCCTCGTAGTCGCTGGCGGCGTGCGCCGCGCGGCGGTGGTTGCGGATGACCCGCAGCATGTGCTCGCGGTTCTTGGCATACCCGGGAAACGCGCCCAGTTCCGCCGCCATCTCGGCCGAGGTGGCGTAGCTCACGCCGGTCATGATCGCCGTCAGCGCCCCGCAAAGCGCGCGGCCCTGATCGGAGTCATACCCCAGCCCCATGTTCATCAGCAGCCCGCCGATGTTGGCATAGCCCAGCCCCAGCGTGCGGAACTCATAGGACCGCTGCGCGATCTCCTTCGACGGGAACTGCGCCATCATCACGCTGATTTCCAGCGTCACGGTCCACAGCCGGGTGGCGTGGGTGTAGGCGTCGCCGTCAAAGCGGGCGCCGTCGAAGAACTTCAGCAGGTTCATGGACGCCAGATTGCAGGCGGTATCGTCCAGGAACATGTATTCCGAGCACGGGTTGGACCCGCGGATCGCGCCATCCGCCGGGCAGGTGTGCCAGGCGTTCACCGTGTCATGGAACTGGATGCCGGGGTCCGCGCAGGCCCAGGCGGCGTGGCCCACCTGATCCCACAGCTCGCGCGCCTTGACGGTTTTCGACACCTTGCCGTCGGTGCGGCGGAGCAGCTCCCAGTCGGCATCGTCCTTGACCGCCTGCAGGAAGGCGTCGGTCACGCGGACGGAGTTGTTGGAGTTCTGCCCGGAGACGGTGACATAGGCCTCGGAGTCCCAGTCGGTGTCATAGGTCGGAAACTCGATGCTGTCATAGCCTTGGCGTGCGTATTGCAGCACGCGGCCGACGTAGGTTTCGGGGATCATGGCCTTCTTTGCCGCCTTGATCGCGGCCTTCAGCGCCGGGTTCTTCGCGGGGTCCACCGCGTCTTCGGTGCTGCCGTCCCAGGCGCGGATGGCGCCGAAGATGTCATTCAGCCGTGCCTCATGCAGCTTGGACCCGGCCACCAGCGAAGCGACCTTCTGCTCCTCGATCACCTTCCAGTTGATGAACTCCTCGATGTCCGGGTGGTCCATGTCGCAAATGACCATCTTCGCCGCCCGGCGCGTGGTGCCCCCGGACTTGATGGCGCCAGCCGCGCGGTCGCCGATCTTCAGGAAACCCATCAACCCCGAGGACTTGCCGCCGCCCGAAAGCCGCTCCCCCTCGCCCCGCAGGCTGGAGAAATTGGTCCCCGTCCCCGAGCCATACTTGAACAGCCGCGCCTCGCGCACCCAGAGGTCCATGATGCCGCCATCGTTGACCAGATCATCCGAAACGGACTGGATGAAGCAGGCGTGCGGTTGCGGGTGCTCATAGGCGGACTTGGATTTCACCAGCTTGTGGGTGAAGGGGTCGACATAGAAATGTCCCTGCCCCGGCCCGTCGATCCCGTAGGCCCAGTGCAGCCCGGTGTTGAACCACTGGGGCGAGTTGGGCGCGGCCATCTGCGCGGCCAGCATGTAGCGCATCTCGTCGAAATAGGCGCGGGCATCGGACTCGGCGCTGAAATAGCCGCCCTTCCAGCCCCAGTATGCCCAGGCCCCGGCCAGCCGGTCGAACACCTGCTTGGCCGAGGTTTCGCCGACATAGCGCTCATCCTCGGGCAGCTCGGCCAGCGCGGCTTCGTCGGCGACCGAGCGCCACAGGAACTCGGGCACGCCCTTTTCGCGCACGCGCTTCAGGTGCGCGGGCACCCCGGCCTTGCGGAAATATTTCTGCGCGATCACGTCCGAGGCGACCTGGCTCCAGATCTTCGGCACCTCCACAGCCTCGTTGCGGAAGACCACGGTGCCGTCCGGATTGCGAATCTCTGAAACGGTGGTGGTGAACTCCAGCGCCGCGTAGGCGTCTTGTCCCTCGGTGGTGAATCTGCGCTCGATCTTCACGTGCCTGTCCCCTGTGTCTGTGCCGGGCCTGTCCGGCGATTTCACGTTGCCGGATCCGCCCGGCCATTCGACGTTCCGGGCCCACCCGGCGGTGGTTCCTGCCTGCGCGGCGAAAAGCCATGGGAACGGACACAACAGGACCACGATGTGCCGACGATTTGCCAGCACACTCAAACGGAACCTTGATCACAGGTTCCGCACTGTTGTGGGTTGTTGTCCCTGCCCCGGCCCTGGCGCCTATATGTGGTGCCGTTTTCGCCGCGCCCTACTACTTGCGGTGAAAGCGGTGCGGCGGTCAACGAATTCTTTTCCGTTCAGGACGAAAAAAAATCTTGACGTTCCTGTGACGGCGCGTGTGCCCAAGCCGCGCAGATCGCCCCGCGCGGGGCGCCGCAATCAGGGAAATCCCCGTCAGCAAAGGACGATGCGGCAAAATGCTCAAATCGCGTGTGAAGCCAAGGCGGCGGGCTGGCGAGTCGCGGGGATTCGCATCTGCGTGACCGACGTGCTGCAGCCTGGGTCAGATGCTGCGCAAGCCCAAGGGCCCACGTGGCCCCGACTCGGCACCTGAAGGGCGTACGGCGACGGCTTCGGCCACGTCCTCCGGGCTGGAAATCGCGCGGGTTTCCGTGCCCTTGGCGATGCGCCGGATCATGCCCGAGAGCGCCTTGCCCGCGCCGACCTCCCAGAAAGTGGTGACGCCCTGCCCCGCCATCCAGTCCACCGATTCGCGCCAGCGCACCGCGCCGGTGACCTGGGCGACCAGCAGCGCACGGATCTCCTCGGGGTCGGTGACCGCCTCGGCCCGGACATTGGCGACCAGCGGCACGCGGGGAGCGGAAAGCCGGACCTCGGCAAGCGCCTCGGCCATGGCGTCGGCGGCGGGCTGCATGAGCGCGCAATGGAACGGGGCGGACACAGGCAGCATCACCGCGCGCCGCGCGCCACGCTCCTTGGCCAGATCGACGGCGCGCGCCACAGCTTCGGCGTGGCCCGAGACCACCACCTGCGCCGGATCGTTGTCATTGGCGGCCTGACAGACCTGGCCCTGCGCGGCGTCCCGCGCGACCGCGCTGGCAGCGGCGAAGTCCAGCCCCAGCAGCGCCGCCATCGCCCCCTGCCCCACCGGCACCGCAGCCTGCATGGCCTGCCCGCGGATGCGCAACAGCCGGGCCGCATCGGCGACGCTCAGCGCCCCCGTCGCCGCCAGCGCCGAATACTCACCCAGCGAGTGCCCGGCAACGAACGCGGCCTGCCCCATGTCGAACCCCTCAGCCTCGAGCGCGCGGACCACGGCCAGCGAGGTGGCCATCAGCGCAGGCTGCGCGTTGCTGGTCAGGGTCAGATCCTCGGCGCTGCCCTCCCAGATCAGGGCCGAAAGCCGCTCGCCCAGCGCCGCGTCAACCTCGTCGAAGACCGCGCGCGCCGCCGCGCTGGACGCCGCAAGCTCCTGGCCCATGCCGATGGTCTGCGCCCCTTGTCCCGGAAACACCAATGCCAATGCCATCGCGCGATCCTCCTGTTGCGCCGTGTCCGGTTCCGGACATTTGACGCGCATCTATAGCGGCGCCGCGCTGCGGGGAAAACCGGTTTCACGCCGACGCGGTTTCACATCGAACAGACGGCTCCGCGCGCCAGCCGTCGGTGAGAATCGGGTATTTCTGGCAAGATGAAGCCGACAGGACACCCCGCTCGCGGTGACTCACAGGTCGCTGGACGCCAGCGCACGCCCCACCTCGGCCCCCAGCGCCTGCGACAGGCCCGAAAACAGCCGGTCGAAGGCGTTGAACATGGCGGTATTGAAGGCGACCCCCTCGGGCGAGGCGGCGTGTTCCAGCACGGCGTCTCGCGCGTCCGCGTCCAGCGGCGCATAGGCGAGCAGGAAATACGCGCGCAGCCAGTCGGTGATTTCGGCGCGGATGGCGCCTTCCGTTTGCCAGACATCGGACATCATGCGGTCCGCTTGCGGTTGCAGCGCGTCCGGTGCGGTCTGCGCGAAGCCGACGAAATAGGACAGCGCCGAATTGAGCCCGAGAGAGACATTGGATTCGATAAGATCGTTGGCATCGATCCGCGCGTCCACGAATTCCAGTGTCTGTTCATCCTCGGACCGCGCCTCGGCCAGTCGGTCGCGCGCCATCTGCTCGATATCGGGGTCCAGCATCGCGGCCCGGGCGTCGACTTCCAGTTGCACCATCTGCGCGCCGGGCGCACTGCGGGCAAAGGCAATCGCGGCGTCGAAGGCATTGGCCTGGCGGGTGGCTTCGCGATCAAGCTCGGACAGGAAGACCTCCAGCAAGCGCTCGGGATCGTAGAGCCGCGCCATCGCGCGCTCCCAGGCTGCACTGGCATCATCGCCGATCACGTCGGCGCCGATATCGGCAGCGTCATCGCGGCCTTCCTGCGCGACGATCTCGAACAGGGCTTCGAGTTGATAGGCTTCCGTCAGCGCGACCTGGTCAAAGGCAGGCTCCGCGCTGGCCTGTGGCGGCGTCAATGCAGCGGCAACCGCCAGTGCCAGCGCAGCGCCCCACCGCGGCGCCCATCCCGTCCCCTGAATGCCGACCATGCCGTGACCCTTTGCCTGTGTGCACACTCCCCGAGGCTAACCCAGAACCGTGACAAGGCAAATCCGCAAGTTTGCCCTTGCGTGCAGAGGCAAACAGAATTATCCGGCTGCCCGTCGGAGAGGTGCCGGAGTGGTCGAACGGGGCGGTCTCGAAAACCGTTGACCCTTCACGGGGTCCCAGGGTTCGAATCCCTGTCTCTCCGCCATTTTCTCAATAAAACCGAAATTCTATCGGGTCGACCTGACCTTTGCCCTGTCGGGCGCTTGACTGTACAGCGCTTGGCTCGTGTCCTCGATCGTACCCATCTCGGGGTGGCCCCGGGTGCAAGGGCAGGATATCCTTGGGGTGACTCGGCAGGGTGGTGGCGCAGGTCCTTGACCCGTTGCCGCTGGACCTGCTCGGACAGCGCGCCGATCAGCGCCTGCATGCGCTCTGGCGTATCACGGCGCTCCAACCATGCCGTCCCGAGGGCCTTGGCGATCCACCGCGACCCGAGACCCGGCTAACCGAAGCGCCCGGTCACGTAGTCGTTCGTGCGCGCCACCTTGGGATTGGTGAAGATGGTTTCGGTGGCACCGTATTCGATGATCCGGCCAAGATACATGAAGGCGGTGTTGTCCGACACGCGCGCGGCCTGGCTCATGGAGTGGGTGACGATGACGATGGTGTATTGCCCGCGCAGGTCCGAGATCAGGTTCTCGATCTTCGCGGTGGCGATGGGGTCGAGCGCCGAGCAGGGCTCATCCATCAGCAACACCTCGGGGTCCGAGGCGACGGCGCGCGCGATGCACAGCCGCTGCTGCTGCCCGCCCGACATGCCCAGTGCGGACTCCTTCAGCCGGTCCTTGGCCTCGTCCCACAGCGCGGCGGACCGCAGCGCCCGCTCCACGGTGTCATCGAGGATCGATTTCTTGGTCACCCCATCCACCCGCAGCGGATAGGTCACGTTGTCATAGATCGACATGGCGAAGGGGTTGGGCTTCTGGAACACCATCCCCATGCGCTTGCGCAGAGCGATCACATCGACGCCGCGACCATATATATCGAAATCATCGACCATGATCTGGCCGGAAATCCGCAAGCCATCCACCAGATCGTTCATCCGGTTGAGCGACCGCAGAAGCGTGGACTTGCCGCAACCCGAAGGGCCGATCATCGCCGTGACCATGCCCTTCTGTATCTCCAGCGAGTTCTCGAACAGCGCCTGGGTTTCGCCGTACCAGAGGTTGAAATCGCGGATATCGAGCGCCGCGCCCTGGCCGCCGGCCTTGACGTGATAGGTTGTCGGCGCGATGCCGTCGTTGCGGGGCAGGGTTTCGGTCACGGCCATCTCGGGGCTCCTTCAGAATTCGCCGCTGGCGTATTTGCGCTTCAGCCGGTTGCGCACATAGATCGCGGTGGCGTTCATGGTGATGATCAGCGCCAGCAACAGCACCGTGGTGACGAAGACCATCGGCTTGCCGGCCTCGGAGTTGCGCGACTGAAAGCCCACGTCGAAGATGTGGAAGCCCAGATGCATGAAGCTGCGGTCCAGGTGGATGAAGGGCGCGAACCCGTCCACGGGTAGCGCCGGGGCCAGCTTGACCACGCCCACCAGCATCAACGGCGCCACCTCCCCTGCCCCGCGCGCCATGGCCAGGATCATGCCGGTCATGATGCCCGGCAATGCCTTGGGCAGCACGATATAGCGGATGGTCTGCCATTTCGACGCCCCGCAGGCGAGCGAGCCCTCGCGCATCGAGCGCGGCACCGCCTGCAGCGCCTCCTCCGAGGCCACGATCACCACCGGCACGGTCAGCAGCGCAAGTGTCAGCGACGCCCAGAGGATACCGCCCTTGCCAAAGGTGGGGTTGGGCAGCGCCTCGGGGTAGAAAAGCTGGTCGATCGTGCCGCCCATGGCATAGGCGAAGAACCCGAGGCCGAAAACGCCGTAAACAATACTGGGCACACCGGCCAGATTGTTGACCGATATGCGAACAATCGAGGTCACCCGCCCCTGTTTCGCGTATTCGCGCAGATAAAGCGCGGTGATCACGCCGAAGGGGGCGACAAAGACCACCATCAGGAGCGTCATCGCCACGGTGCCGAAGATCGCAGGCAGCACACCGCCCTGGGTGTTGGCCTCGCGCGGCTCGGCCGAGACGAATTCCCACCAGCGCGACAGGTAGATACCGATCTTGTCGGGCAGGCTGAGCGCGTTGGCGGGGAAGAACCGCACCACCTGGCTGAGTTCGGTTTCAACCTGCTGGCCGTTCACTTCCGCGAAGGTGATGCGAGTGGTGCGGTCCTCGGCGCGAATGGCGTTCACGCGCTGCTGCAGCGTCTGGAATTCGGCCTGCAGCTCCGCGATGCGGGCCTGGGCTTCGGCAATGGCCGCCTGCGCTTCGGGGCTGTCCTCGCCCAGGCGGATCTCGGCGCGGCGGATGGCCAGGCGTTCGCGTTCGATCAGATGGTTGATCCCGCCGATATCACCCCGCTCCAGCCCGCGGATCTCGGTAAAGCGTTGCCGCGCGGCGCGCTGTTCGCGCGACAGGCGGTCGGGGGTGATCTCGACCTGTTCACCGTCGACCACCAGTGAAACGATCCGGCCGATGAACACGCCCCATTGCTGCCGTTCGATATAAAAGAAATCCTCGGGGCGGGTGATATCGGCCACCTCGAAATCCGACACCCAGCGGAAATCATCGCCATAGAGGTCGAAATTCGCGGTCTGATACAGGGTCCGGCTGGCAAAGCCGTCATTGGCGGCGATGGCTGCGCGGGTCTCATCGTCAAGTTGCGCGAGCGTGCTCTCGCCGGGACGGTAGGGGCCGCCGCGCGTGGCGACCCCGGCCAGCACCTCGCCGCTGGTCAGTTCCACGCGTTCGATGGGCTTGGGCCAGAAGGTGCTGAAGCCGTTCCAGGCGATCATCGCCAGAAACCCGGCGATCAGGATGATGCCAAGCGCCAAGGCTCCGCCAAAAGCCCAGAGCGCGGGCTCGCCCACCGCCGAAAGGTCGGCGCTGAAGCGGCGCACGCGGCGTCCGCCCGCGGCATCGCGCGCAGCGACCCCGGCCAGCCCGGCGGCGCCCGATGCGGGAATTTGCTGTTCGTGCAGTGCACTCATCGATTCAGTCCTCAAAGCTGGAAGGCGCGCTTGCGGAAACGCTGGCGGATCAGTTCGGCGACGGTGTTGATGACAAAGGTCATGACGAACAGCGTCAGCGCGGCCAGGAACAGCACCCGGTAATTCGTGCCGTCGCGCACTGCCTCGGGCAGTTCGATGGCGATGGTGGCCGAGAGCGTGCGCAATCCGGAAAAGATGTTCCATTCCATGATCGGCGTGTTGCCTGCGGCCATGACCACGATCATCGTCTCGCCCACGGCGCGGCCCATGCCCATCATCACCGCCGAGAACACGCCCGAGGCCGCCGTCGGCAGGATCACCCAGGTCGCCGTCTGCCAGGCCGAAGCTCCGCAGGCCAGCGAGGCAGAGCGCAGATGCGCGGGCACCGAATTCAATGCGTCCTCGGCCAGGGTGTAGATGTTGGGGATCACCGCGAAGGCCATGATGAAGCCCACGACAAGGGCGTTGCGTTGCTGGTAGCTGTCGATGAACCCGCCGCGCGGGTCGTAACCGA
>SKMI01000350.1 GCA_007121115.1 Paracoccaceae bacterium
AGTGCGCCCGGCCCAACGGGATGACGGAGGCGTCAGCCGACGGAAGACGGGCGGGAGCGCCACCGGTTCGGGCGAACCCCTGCGGCGGGGATCAGGCGGTGGCGCGGCGGCACGGTGCCGGGGCGCCCGTCAGACGCCAACCCGCGCGCGCACCAGATCGCAGAGCGCCGCGATCTCGGCGCGCACCGGAGCCGTGCCCCCGGCCTCCAGCGCCATAAGCCCGGCGCCCAGACTCTGGGCATGGACCACCCGGTTGGCGATCTGCACCTCGGCCAGTTCCGCGTCCAGCGCCTGCGCGGCCTCGGCCACCTCGGCCCCCAGCCGCGTGCGCGCCCGCGCCCGATTGAGCACGATCAGCGCCGGCTTGCCGGCCCGCCGCGCCAGGTCCAGCACGCCCTCGGTCGCCCAGAGATCCACATGCGAACTGGCCACCGGCACCAGCACCAGATCGGCTTCGCGCAGCGCCGGGCGCAGGTCGGAGTCGGCCTTGGGCGGGGTGTCGACGATCACCACATCCGCCTCGCCGCGCAGCTTTTCGCACTCATAGCCCACACCCCAGGCCGAAGCGGTGCCAAAGGCCAATCCCGGATCGGAAAGCGCTTCACGCCGGGTCATGAACCAGCGCCCAAGCGAGCCCTGCGGGTCGGTGTCCAGGAGCGCCACCCGCAACCCGTCGCGCGCCAGCGCCACGCCCAGTGTCACCGCAAGCGTCGTCTTGCCCGCCCCGCCCTTTTGCTGCGCGATGGTGATGATCTTGCCCTTGGCCATGCGGCACTCTCCCGGCTGCACCCGTGCGCGCCCTACGCTGCACCGCAGCATCCTAGCGCAGCGCGGTGATCAAGGCCAGCACCGAAAGGGCGCCCATGGCTTGACGCGTACCGGGAACAACCGGCCCGCATATCCTGAAGCGGCGGCAGGTCACCGCGCGCCGCGTCACCGCGCGATCGTGCACGATATACGCCAAATCCGCGTAACGCACTGAGGCACGTCGAAGAATCATCGGGAAGAGAATCGCGCGGGGCCATCGCGCGGCATAAGCTGCTATTGGGGGCCAAGCCTGAGATGATGGTGCCCGCCGCGCGCCTTCGCTGCCCGCGACCAAGGCGACCAAGGCACCACCGGGGCGGGCGGCACCACATCAACCCACGCGTCAGATCGCTGCAGGCCGTGAAACGCCTTGCCATGCGATTCGCCAACGGTGCCGCGTGCAGGGAGCACAGCTGCCCAAAAGAGCCGCGCCGAAGCACCCGCAAGAGCGAGGCGCGCCTTGCCACAGCAGGCAGGCGCGCCTCAACCTATCGCGTGCCGCTTGGCTCAGCGCGGACAGCGCCGCACTTCGTAGCGGTCGCGCCCTTGCGCATCGGTCCCGGCGTAATAAGCGCACTCCCCGGTCTGGGCGTTGCGCGCAACCATCGTGCCGATGGCGGCCCCGGCCAGCGTGCTGACGATTGTCCAGTTCGTATTTGCCCGGAACGCGCTGGCTGTCAGCAACCCGGCCCCGGCACCCACGACGCCACCTGCGATCAGGCGCTCCTGGTCGGTCATCTGACACCCGGCGACAGTCATGGCACCGGCAAGGACGGCGGCAGTGATAAGCTTGTACATGGTCTCTTCCTCTACCCAAACAAAACGACTGAAGGATCGTAGCACGTCCGCGACGGCGATGTCACCGTCTCATCTTGGCCCGCCGCCATCGCGCGGCGCGCCACCTCAGCCCCCCGCACCGGCGTCTGCACCCTCGGCAATCACCCCCCGCGCCGCCAGATCGTCCACAACCGCCGCCGCGATCCCCCAGTCCGCCAGGATTACGCGCGTCTGCGCCCCGGCTGTGGCTGGCGGCGTCGGGATCGGCGCGGGCGTGGCGGAAAAGCGCGGCGCGGGCCCGGGCTGGACAACGCCTTCGGGCGCGATGAAAGCCCCGCGCGCGGCGTTGTGCGGATGCGCGGGCGCCTCGTCCCAATCCAGCACCGGCGCCACGCAGGCGTCGGTATCGGCGAACACCGCCTCCCAATGCGCGCGCGGGTGCGCGGCGAAGCGGCGCGCGATCGCGGCGCGCTGGTCGGGCCAGAGCATGGGGTCGTCCTGCGGGGGCACCGGGTCGATCCCCATGCGCGCACAGAACTCGGAGAAGAACCGCCGCTCGATCGCCCCCACGGCCATGAAGCCGCCATCGGCGCATTCATACGTCCCATAAAACGGCGCGCCCCCGTCCAGCAGGTTCGCGCCGCGCGCGCCATCCCAGGCGCCACCGGCGCGAAAGCCCCAGAGCATGGCCGCCAGCAGCGCCGACCCTTCCGTCATGGCCGCATCGACCACCTGCCCCTGCCCGCTGGCACGCGCGTGCCAAAGCCCGCACATCATGCCGAAGGCCAGCAGCATCCCGCCGCCGCCGAAATCGCCGACCAGATTCAGCGGCACCACCGGCGGCCCATCGCGCGGCCCCATGGCCCCCAGCACGCCCGAAAGCGCGATATAGTCGATATCATGTCCCGCCCGCGCCGCCAGCGGCCCGTCCTGCCCCCAGCCGGTCATCCGCCCGAACACCAACGCGGGGTTGCGCGCAAGCGCGGGCTCCGGCCCCAGACCGAGCCGTTCCATCACGCCGGGGCGAAAGCCTTCGATCAGCCCGTCGGCGCGGGCGATCATGTCCAGCATCACCGCCGCCGCGCCTTCCGCCTTCAGGTCGATGGCCATGTACCGACGCCCGCGGGCCAAGACGTCGAAGCGCGTGTTCATCAGCGGAATATCCCCGCCGCCCTTCAGTGGCTGCACGCGGATCACCTCGGCCCCCATGTCCGAAAGCATCATCGCGGCAAAAGGCGCCGGGCCCAGCCCCGCCATCTCGATGATCCGCAGCCCCGCCAGCGGACCCGTCGCCGCGCTCACGCGGTCATCCCGCGCAGGATCAGCAGCTTCTGGATGTCCGAGGTGCCCTCATAGATCTGGCACACCCGCACATCGCGCCAGATGCGGCCAAGCGGATAATCGGCGGTGTAGCCATAGCCGCCCAGCGTCTGGATCGCGTCCGAGCAGATGCTCTCGGCGGCTTCCGAGGCATAAAGCTTCGCCATCGCCGCCTCGGTCAGGCAGGGGATGGCCGCATCCTTCAGCCGCGCAGCGTGCAGCACCAGTTGCCGCGCTGCTTCCAGCCGCGTGCGGGCGTCCGCCAGCCGGAACCCCACCGCCTGATGCGCCACCAGCGGCTTGCCGAAGCTCTGGCGCTCCTGCGCATAGGCCAGCGCGATTTCCAGCGCCGCTTGCGCCATGCCCACCGCCTGCGCGGCAATGCCGATCCGGCCCGTCTCCAGCGACGACAGCGCGATCCGGTAGCCCGCGCCTTCCGCGCCGATGCGCAGGTCCTCGGGTATTTCCAGCCAGTCGAAGCGCAGCGCGGCGGTGTCCGAGGCATCCTGCCCCAGCTTCTCCTCGATCCGCGAGACCACATACCCCGGCGCGTCGGTGGGCGTCAGGAAGGCGGTGATCCCGTCCTTGCCACTGGCCCCCTCCATCCGCGCAAACACGATCGCCCAGCCGGCAATCGCGCCACTGGTGATGAACACCTTCTCGCCGTCGATCACGTAACCCGCGCCGCTGCGCCGCGCCCGCGTGCGGATCGCCGCCGCATCCGATCCCGCCTGCGGCTCGGTCAGGGCGAACGCCCCGATGAACGCCCCTTCCGCCGCCGGGCGCAATACCCGCGCCTGCTGGTCCGGGGAGCCGAAGCGCTGCAGGATCGCGTTGAAGGGCGCGTTGTGCACGCTCATGACGGTGGACACCGCGCCATCCCCCGCCGCCACCTCCATCAGTGCCAGCGCATAGGCGACGTAATCGGCGCCGACACCGCCCAGATCCTCGGGCACCGTCATGCCCAGGAACCCCAACTCGCCCATCTGCGCCAGCACCTCGGGCTCGATGGCCCTGGCGCGCGCCCGCGCCTCGGCCCCCGGGGCCAGCACGTCGCGGGCAAAGGCGCGCGCGGTGTCGCGGATCAGGCGCTGTTCATCGGTCAGGTTCACGCCCCGCCTCCGGGAAGTTTGTCACGCAGGAAGCTGAGTGCCAGCGACAACCCGTCGGGCGCAATCCCGTGGCCTGTGCCCTTCGAGACATGGGCATAGACCTCGAAACCCGCACCCTGTAGCGCCTGCGCGGCCTCGGGCAGTGACTGGACGGGGACCACCTCATCCGCGTCCCCGTGAACCAGCAGCACCGGGGGTCGGCTGGCCACTTCTGAGGCCAGCGCCTCGGGGCGCATCAATCGGCCGGAAAAACCAACGACACCCGCCACCGGCGCGGCCCGGCGCGGGGTGACCTGCAGGCTCATCATCGTGCCCTGGCTGAACCCCACCAGCGCCAGCGCTTCCGCGCCCAGCCCCTCGTCGGCCAGCACCCGGTCCAGGAACGCGTTCAGATCATCCGCCGCCGCCAAGAGCCCCGCCTGCGCCGCCGCCTCCGAGGAACCATCCAGCCAGGGGATCGGAAACCACTGGTATCCCATGGGGTTGTTCGCGCAGCGTTCCGGCGCGTCGGGCGCGTAGAACGCCGTCCCCGGCAGATGCGGCGCCAGCGGCTCGGCCAGCCCCAGCAGGTCCGCGCCGTCGGCGCCATAACCGTGGACAAACACTACAACCGACCGCGCCACGCCCGGCGCTGCCCCGCGCCGTCCCGATTGCAATTCCCGCGTCATGCCACGCCCTCGCGTTCCTTCTCCACGCGGTAATAGGCCCACAAGAGCCCCGCCGCAACCGTGCGCCAGGGCGACCAGGCCGTGGCCATGCCACGCAGCGCCGCCTCGCGCGGGCGCGCGTCCAGCGCAAACAGCATCCGCGCCGCCTCCTGCAAGGCCAGGTCATTGGGCGCGAACACATCCGCCCGGCCCAGGCTGAACATGGCATAGATCTCCGCCGTCCACCGCCCGATCCCCGGCACCTTGACCAGCCGCGCCACCACCTCCGCGTCCGGCGCCGCGCGCAAGGCGTCGAAATCGATCCCCGCCCCGGCCAGCGCCCGGGCATAGCGTACCTTCTGCCGCGACAGCCCCGCCGCGCGCAGCGCCTCCTCCTCCACCGCCAGCACTGCCTCGGGCGTGACCAGCCCTGCCCCCTCGACGCGCGCCCAGATCGCCCGTGCCGCCGCCACGCTCACCTGCTGGCTGACGATCGCCGACAGAAGCGCCGCAAACCCGTCCGGACGCCGCCGCAACGGCGGCACCCCCGTCCGGGCCAGCGCTTTGGCAAACCGCGGCTCGGCGCGCGCCAGCCAGTCCGCCCCCTCGGCCATACACGCCTCGCTCTGCAGGATCCGCCCGACCACCCTCGCCCTCATCATCTGTGCCCAAATATCCCGGGGGAGTCGCCCGGAACGGGCGACGGGGGCAGCGCCCCCAACCCGCGCGAAGCGCCAGAAGACCTGCGCGCGGAACGCGCGCACCGCTTCAAAACGCTGCTCAGTCCACCGGCATCACAGCCAGCGCCACCCGGCGGCCCTCGGACAGCAGCACGTTATACGTCCGGCAGGCGGCGGGCGAGGCCATGGTCTCCACCCCCAGCCCGGCGTCTTCCAGCGCGGTGCGCAACGCGGCGGGCACATGCGCGATCTCGGCCCCGGTGCCGATGAACAGCACATCGACCTGCCCCGCCAGCGTCAGCAGCGCGCCTGCATCCGAGTACCCGCCCCAGTCCGCGACCAGCCCCGGCGCGATCAGCAGCGGCGCGGCATGGGCCTGCCCGCCGATGCGGAAGAAGCCCGGACCGTAGCCCTCCACCGGCTGGGCGGCGCCGAAATCGACCTCCGAAAGCTGCATCAACCCTCCTTGACCCCGAATTGCGCCCCCGCCTTGTCGGCGGCGGTCTTCGACCAGTCGCGCTTGACCCCCAGCCGCAGCATCATCGCTGCACCGACGAAGATCGACGAATACGTCCCCACGATCACCCCCCAGATCATGGCAAAGACAAAGCCGCGGATCACATCGCCCCCAAGCACGAAGAGCGAAATCAGCGCCAGCAGCGTGGTCACACTCGTCATCACCGTGCGGGCCAGCGTCTCGTTGATCGAAATGTTCAGCACCTCCTTCAGGGGGCGCTTCTTGTACTTGATCAGGTTCTCGCGCACCCGGTCGAACACCACCACCGTGTCGTTGAGCGAATACCCCACGATGGTCAGCAGCGCCGCGATGATCGCCAGATCGAAGCGGATCTGCAGCGCCGCGAACAGCCCGATGGTCAGCACCACATCGTGCACCAGCGCGGCCACCGCGCCCACGGAAAACTGCCATTCGAACCTGAGCCAGATATAGAACAGCACCGCCGCCAGCGCCAAGGTCACCGCAATGATGGCCGAGCGCACCAGTTCCCCCGATACCGTCGGTCCCACCGATTCCACCGACGAGAAGCTGAGCGAGGGGGCCACCTCCTGCAAGGCGTTCAGCACCGCGTCAAGTTGCGCGGGCGTCACCGACTCGGTCCCCTCCTGCGCCTGGATGCGCACCATCGCCACGTTGCGGTCCGCGCCGAAGGCAGGGTCGAATACTTCGGTGATCGCGACATCACCGAAATTCAGCGGGTTCAGCGCATCGCGGTAGGCGCCCACATCCACCGGCTCGACCGCTTCGGTCCGGATCGAGGTGCCGCCACGGAAGTCGATGCCGAAGTTCAACCCCATGACCGCAAAGGCCACCACCGACAGCACCATCGCCACCAGCGAGGCACCGAAAGTCACGCGCGCATGGCGAAAGAAGTCGATCTTCGTGTCGTCGGGGACAAGTTTCAGTCGCATGGGCGCCTCCTCAGGCCAGAAGCGTCTTGGGACGCGCGCGTTCGTAGTAGATCACGACCATCAGCCGGGTGACAAAGAGCGCCGTGAAGACCGAGCTAACGATCCCCAGCCCCAGCGTGACCGCAAAGCCCCGCACCGGACCCGAGCCCATGGCAAACAGGATCAGCGCCGTGATCAGCGTGGTGATATTGGCGTCCAGAATCGCCGAGAGCGCCTTTTCATAGCCAAGCTGGATGGCGCGGGCAGGGCCCTTGGCGGTTCGCATCTCCTCGCGTATCCGCTCGAAGATCAGCACCGTGGCGTCCACCGCCATGCCGATGGTCAGAACGATCCCGGCGATCCCCGGAAGCGTCAGCGTGGCGCCGATGGCCGACAAGAGCGCGAAGATCATGCTGACGTTCAGCAGAAGCGCGATATTGGCGATCACCCCGAAACTGCCATAGGTCAGCAAAATGAAGCCCAGCACGGCGGCGAAGGCCACAAGTGCTGCGATCCGGCCCGCGTCGATACTGTCCTGCCCCAGTTCGGGGCCGACGGTGCGCTCTTCCAGGAAATCCATCTCGGCGGGCAGCGCGCCCGAGCGCAGCAGCACGGCAAGCTGCGTCGTTTCCTCGACCGTGAATCGGCCGGTGATGATCCCCGCCCCGCCCGAGATATGCGCCTGGATCACCGGGGCCGAAATCACCTCGCCGTCCAGCACGATGGCAAAGGGGTTGCCGATATTCGCCGCCGTGTATTGCCCGAACGCCCGCCCCCCGGTCGGGTTGAAGCGGAAATTCACCGCGGGCCGGTTGTTCTGGTCGAAGGCGGGCTGGGCATCGACAAGCTGGTCGCCGGTGACGACCGGCTGCTGTTCGAGGATGTAGTAGCGCCCCGGCTCGTCCATGGACGGATAGATCAACTGGCGCGGCTCCGGTACCCGGTCCCCGTCCGTGGTGGTGTTGATCACCGGATGAAAGGTCAGCCGCGCGGTGGTGCCGATCAGTTCCTTCAACTCGGCGGCCGAGCCGATGCCCGGCACCTGGATCAGGATACGGTCGGCGCCCTGGCGCTGGATGGTGGGCTCGCGCGTGCCGGCCTCATCCACGCGGCGGCGGATGATTTCGAGTGACTGGCGCATTGTGCGCTCGTCGGTGGCCTGTCGTTCGGCCTCGGACAGGGTGACGACGATCTCGGCCCCGTCCACGCGGACATCCAGATCGCGGGCGGTGCCGAACCCGGTGACCGTCTGCGTGGGCTGGGCCAGTTGGCGCACCACCTCGGCGGCACGGCCCACGGCATCCTCGTTCGAGACCTGCACCCGCAACTCGCCCGGCTCGGACGGCACGCGGCGGACATTGCCCACGGTGCCGCGCTCATCACGCAGCGCGTCGCGCACATCGGGCCACATGCCGTCGATCCGGTCGGCATAGACATCCGAGACCTGAACCTCGGCCAGAAGCTGCGCACCACCGCGCAGATCGAGACCCAGATTGACCAGCGCCGAAGGCAGGAAGGACGGCCAGAGCGCGATCTCGTCGGCGACGTCCTCGACACTCGCGGCGCCGGCCTCGACCGATGCGAGGGCGTCGTTGTGCCGCTCGACCCGATCGTAGAAGAGGTTGGGCATCGAAAACAGGATACCCAGGGCGCAGACGCCCCAGATCAGGATGCGCTTCCAGAGCGGAATTTGCAGCATGAGGCGGTTGTCTCCCGTCGCGGCGCCGGGCGACCACGCGCCGACACGGCGGATATAAAGGTTTTGGCGCGGTGGCCTCAAGCCCCGCGCCCGTCATGGCGCTCTCACGCCTGTGTCATCGTCCCTGCGTCGGCGCCTTCGCGGCGGTGAAAACGCTTATGCGCCGCCCTGCGTCGCCCCCATGTGGGGTCCGGCCGTGTGAAGCCCGGTCGCGCGGCGAAGGCTCATTCCTTGGCGGGCTCGGTCTTGGAGACGACGTTCTGTACCGTGTGCTTGATCACCCGCACACGCACGCCTTCGGCCAGTTCGACCTCGATCTCGCCATCTTCCTTGACCTTGGTGACCTTGCCGACCAGCCCTCCGGCCGTGATCACCTGATCGCCGCGGCGCAGGGCATCAACCATGGCGCGGTGCTCCTTCATCTTCTTCTGCTGCGGGCGGATCAGCAGGAAATACATGATCGCGAAGATCAGGATGAAGGGCAGGATCGAGATCAGGGCACCACCGGCACCGGCGTCCTGGGCATAGGCAGGGGAAACGAACATCGAGGCTCCTGTTGTCAGTGGGGCCAGGGGCGTGCTGTCACGACGCTCCGGCACAAAGAAAAGCCCCGGGTGCTACCCGAAGCCAGTTGCGGCGCACCCTAGCGACGGCGTCCCGGCAATGCAAGGCAACCCGGACAGGCTGCAGGCACACGAAGATGCGCCCAGTCGGACCGGAATTCTCCCGCCCGTCTTCCGTCGGCTGACGCCTCCGTCATCCCGTTGGGCCGGGCGCCGCGCGCAAGC
>SKMI01000359.1 GCA_007121115.1 Paracoccaceae bacterium
GCCCGGGGCGTCGAACCGGAACACCTCCTCGAGAACTCCATCCTCGTCCTCTTGCCAGAAGATGACGGCGGTGATGTCTTCGAGGGGCGGGGAGACGCCCTCGTCCGAAACATACTCGACATAGTCGGCAAAGGTGCCTGTCGCGCCCTCGGGCCCTTCTTGCAGCAACTCCTCCAGAAAGATATTGTTGCCGGGCTGAGGAAAACCGTCATCGTTCAGGGCAATGGCAAAGCTGACCTTGTCATAGATCGCCGGGTCCGGATCAGGGTCGGGCTCCGGCTCAGTCTCCGGGTTGCCCGAAACACCCTTGATCGAATCGCCGCCATTGACCGACGTCGCGCGAATGCCGAGCAGGTCGATTTCCTCGATGCTCTCGGCGCCTTCGAGTTCGAAGGTCAGGCTGTCGCCTTCGTTCAGGAAGGTCGGATTGTCGGGGTCCTGTTGGCCCAGTCCCGGCTGCGAAAGCTCCACCGCATCTTCCCAGGCGATCCGGTCGCCCTCGAAGCGCGAGCCGCCGCCGTTCATGTTCAACGGGCCGCCAAGGTTGGTGCTGGGACCGTCGTAATCCTCGCTCGACCAGTAGATCGCGTTGGCGTTCATGGACCCTTCGTCCATGGTGATCTGAGCCTGGATCGCGCCGTCCTCGTCCTCGAACACACGCACGGTATAAGCCAGCCCGTTTTCGCTGTAGGTGAAGACGCGCACGTCACCGGATGGCTCCGGATCGTCCGCAGAAGCGCCCCCTTCGGCGCCCGAGGCTTGATCCGTCTCCTGCTGTTCCTCGCGCGACTCCTCGCGCTGATCGCGATTATGACGGCTGTTGGAGTGGGACGGAGGCCCACCATTCTTTCCACCACCACGGCTCATGTCTTCACCCCCAGAGTTCTGTTACGTCATTGTCGCATCACATGTATTCTTGACCGGGCATCTACCCAGACGCCGACGGGCAAGGCGATGGCAGCGAAGCGTCTATGCCACATAAAAGCCCAGATTTTTACACAAATCCACATAGGCTTCGGGAAACAATTCGTTTCCGGCCGGCGCCAGGGCGCGCCCGCTTCAAAGTGCTGCGAACCGACCTCTGTCCCCGGAGGCACCGCAGGGTCAGGGCGAAGCGCGAAACGCAACTGACCACCTGCATCCTGAAACGTCACACCCGGCGTGTCGCGCCGCCAATGCGCATTGATTTCAAAATCCCTTGAACGGTCACGAGAATCTGACGATCCTCCCGCCCGGACATTTGGACGCGCGAGGTCCGCGCGCACATCACAGAGGGCAAAGGGAGCGAAACATGCGACAAGGTCTGGCAATCCTGAGCGGCGTTGCAACCGGGGTTCTGGCACTGGCGGGGATGGCGGCGGCGGATATCGACGGCGCCTATGACCACCCCGAGATCGAGCGCGTGGCGGGCTCCAGCATCGTCTATTTCAGCCGCACCGAATTCGACCGTCTGACCGTGCCCACCGGCGCCTATGACGGCGACACCTTCGAGAGCTCCGAGACGCTTGAGGGCGAGGTGCTGAAGCTCAGCTATACGTTCGAGAACCCCGATATCTCGACCCTGCAGATCAAGCGCAACTACATCGACGCGCTCGAGGCGCGGGGGTTCGAAATTCTCTATGCCGACTCGCATGACGCGCTGGGCAGCGGCGCAGGGCGGGCGTTCTACAACGCCAGCGACCTGTTCAGCCGTGGCGCGCGCGATTGCTGCCGGCTGGCCACCCGCTCCGGCAACCGTGACCTGCGCTATATCGCGGCACGCTCGGCGGACGGCTCGGTGCTGGCGGGGATCGCCGCCTTCAACGAACGCCGCGTGCCCGGCCCCGCGGTGGAGATCGCCGTGGTCACCTCGGCCGAAATGGGGACCGAGATGGAGCACCGGCCCCTGACGGCGGGCGAGATGGAGACCGGGCTGATCGAGGAAGGGCGCATCGCCGTGCAGGACATCCTGTTCGAATTCGACTCGGCGCGCATCCTGCCCGAATCCTCGGACGCACTGGCGACGGTGGCGGACCTGCTGACGGACGCCGGTGACATGGCGCTACTGGTGGTGGGCCATACCGACAATACCGGTAGCTATGACTATAACCTCAGCCTGTCCATGGCGCGCGCGCAGGCGGTGGTGGACTATCTGACCGGGCAGCACGGTATCGCCGGGGAGCGGTTACAGGCCGCGGGCGCGGGCATGATGGCGCCGATCGCCACCAACCGCACCGACGAGGGCCGCGCGCTGAACCGCCGGGTGGAACTGGTGGAGATGGCGCGCTGAGGCGCTGGCGCGGCTGGGCCATGCATCCGGCGCAGGCCCGGCCTGACGCGAACGGGTTTGGACATTCGGCGGTGGTGGGGTTATGTGATGGGCAAGAGATGACGGAGTCCCACATGTCCCCCCGCGACCTGAGCCAGCCCGACCAGCGCCACCCGGAAAAGGCGCACCGCACGGATAACGCGCAGCCCAAGAAGCCCGCGTGGATCCGGGTCAAGGCGCCCGGCGGGGCGGGCTACAACGACACGCGCCGGATCATGCGCGAACACAAGCTGACGACCGTGTGCGAGGAAGCGGGCTGCCCCAACGTGGGCGAATGCTGGTCCCAGGGTCATGCCACCATGATGATCATGGGCGAAATCTGCACCCGCGGATGCACCTTCTGCAACGTGGCCACCGGGCGCCCCGATGCACTGGACGTGTTCGAACCGGGGCGCGTGGCCGATGCGGTTGCGAAGCTGGGGCTGAACCATGTCGTGGTGACGTCCGTGGACCGTGACGATCTGGAAGACGGCGGGGCCGAGCACTTCGCCCAGACCATCCGCGCCATCCGCCACCGCGCGCCCGGCACCACCATCGAGGTGCTGACGCCGGATTTCCTGAAATGCCCCGCCGACGCACTGGAAACCGTGATCGAAGCGCGCCCGGATGTTTTCAACCATAACCTGGAAACGGTCCCCGGCCTTTACCCCGAGGTGCGGCCCGGCGCGCGCTACTTCCACTCGCTCCGGCTTTTGCAGCGGGTGAAGGAGCTGGACCCGTCGATGTTCACCAAATCGGGCATCATGGTGGGTCTGGGCGAGGACCGGCAATCCGTATTGCAGGTGATGGATGACATGCGCGCTGCGGATGTGGATTTCATTACCATCGGCCAGTATCTGCAGCCCACGCCCAAGCACCACCGGGTGGACCGGTTCGTCACCCCGGACGAATTCGCGGGGTATGAGAAGGCGGCGCGCGGCAAGGGATTCCTGATGGTCTCGGCCACGCCACTTACGCGGTCCTCCTATCACGCGGGCGACGATTTCGCGCAACTGCGCGCGGCGCGCGAGGCGCAGCTGGCAGGGGCCTGAGCGCGCGCTTGCCCGGCGGTGCGCGCCGGGTGTGGCGGCGGGTCTTGGGTGTTTCTGGCAAGATGAAGAGGCGGGGATGGTGCTGGAATTCAGCGGGCTGCTGCATCTGATCGTGGTGGTGTTCGTCACCATCTCGGTGGTGGGGTCGCGGGCCTCTACCCTGGCCAAGACGCTCTGGGTGCTGGGCGTGTTCTTCTTTCCGATCATCGGCTTCATCGTCTGGCTGCTGGCGGGACCGCGGCGGGTGCGGTGAGCCGGGCCAGCACGGGGTCGACCCGGGCGAGTGACTGTGCTAGGATCGCGTCAGGGTTGTTCCCGATATGGGTGGCACCATGGAAATCAAGGTCCTGTGCTGGAATGTCGAGCATTTCAGCGGGCGCCTTCGGGACGGCCCCCGCGCGGATCGGGTGCAGCGGGTCGCCGATGTGATCCGGGACGAGGCCCCCGATGTCTTTGCCATCCAGGAGGTGACGGGCCGCGCGGTGTTCGAGGCGTTTTCGCGCAAGCTGCCCGGCTACAGCTTCACCATCACCGAAGGCCCCCAAACCATGGAGATTCTGGTCGGCGTGCGTGCGGGCCTGCGCAGCTTCATCACCCAGCGTAGCGAGTTCAAGCGCAACAACCCCGCGCTGCGTCCGGGGATGCTGGTCACGGTCACGCCCGAACCGGGGCGCAACCTGCCGATCCTGTTCAATCATCTGAAGTCCATGCCCGACCCCGAGGGGTTCGGCCTGCGCACCGCGATGATCGAGCGCGCCAACGGCCTGTGGCGCGCGCTGATGCGCGGGCCGACCGAAGCGGACCCTGACGCGGAGGTGCCCTTCGTCATCGCGGGGGATCTGAACCTGATGGGGATGCATCTGTCGTTCAGCCAGGCCGGAGTGAGTCAGGACGAGGAGATCGCGCGCACTGCGCGGCGGTTCGAACGGTCGGGCATGCGGCTGCTGCGCAAGAGCCACTCGGCGACCTTCAACAAGGGGTCGGGGTCGTCGCTTGGGCAGTCCGATCTGGACCATGTGATTGCGGCCCGGCACATGCAGTTCGCCGATCAGGGCGACGGGGCCGAGGTTCGTGTTGCCGGTTGGGCAGAGCTTGACGAAGTGGCGGCACAGGACGACTGGATCGCACGCTATTCGGATCACGCACCGTTGATTTTCACCGTTACCGCGTTCTGAACCCGGCCCGGCGGCTTGCCCGGACCGGGCAATGGCAGTATGCGCAGGGTCCGGCGGCGAACGGGACCCGAGGGCGATGAAGTTTCTTGATCTGGCAAAGGTGCATGTGCGCTCGGGCGGGGGCGGGGCGGGCTGTGTCTCGTTCCGGCGCGAGAAGTTCATCGAATATGGCGGCCCGGATGGTGGCGACGGCGGGCGCGGCGGCGATGTCTGGGCGGTGGCCGTGGACGGGCTGAACACGCTGATCGATTTCCGCTACCAGCAGCATTTCTTTGCCAAGTCCGGCCAGCCGGGGATGGGCAAGGGGCGCACCGGCAAGGATGGCGATGACATCGTCCTGCGCGTGCCGGCGGGGACCGAGATACTGGACGAGGACGAGGAAACGGTGATCGCCGATCTGGCCGAGGTGGGGGCGAAGGTGCTGCTGGCCAAGGGCGGGAACGGCGGCTGGGGGAACCTGCGGTTCAAGTCCGCCACCAACCAGGCGCCGCGCCGCGCGAACGCGGGGCAGGAAGGCGTCGAGCGCGTGCTGTGGCTGCGGCTGAAGCTGATCGCGGACGCGGGGCTGGCGGGCTTGCCGAATGCGGGGAAGTCGACCTTTCTGGCCGCAACCTCGAACGCGCGGCCAAAGATCGCGGATTACCCCTTCACCACGCTGCACCCAAACCTGGGCGTGGTGGCGGTGGACGGGCGCGAATTCGTGGTCGCCGACATTCCCGGGCTGATCGAGGGCGCGAGCGAGGGGCGCGGACTGGGCGACCGCTTTCTGGGCCATGTGGAGCGCTGCGCGGTGCTGTTGCAGATCGTCGATGGCACGTCCGAGGATGTGGCCGCGGACTTCCGGGTGATCGATGCCGAACTGGCGGCCTATTCGCCTGTGGTGGCGGAAAAGCCGCGCGTGGTTGTGCTGAACAAGGCCGATGCGCTGGACGAAGACGCGCTGGCGGCGGCGCGGGCGGCGCTGGAGGAAGCGGCGGGGCAGCGGGTGATGGTGATGTCGGGCGTTTCGGGCGCAGGTGTCACCGAGGTGTTGCGCGCGCTCTGGGTCGAGATCGCGGGCGCCCGGCAGGACGCTTTGGGGGCGGAGGAGGGGCCATGGCAGCCCTGAGCCTGCGCGATGCGCGGCGGGTGGTGGTGAAGATCGGCTCGGCGCTGCTGGTCGACGGGGGGGCGCTGCGAGCGGACTGGCTGGCGGCGCTGGCCGACGATCTGGCGACATTGCGCGCGGGCGGGGCGGAGGTGGTGGTGGTTTCCTCGGGCTCCATCGCGCTGGGGCGCGGGGTGCTGGGACTCAGCGGCGCAGTGCTGGCGCTGGAGCAGAGTCAGGCGGCGGCGGCGGTGGGGCAGATCGGGCTGGCGCGGGCCTATGCCGAAGCGTTGCAGCACCACGATTTGCGCGCGGCGCAGGTGCTGGTGACACTTGAGGACACGCAGGACCGGCGCCGTTACCTGAATATCCGCGCCACACTGGAGACTCTGCTGGGCCTGGGCTGCGTGCCCATCGTCAACGAGAATGACACGGTGGCGACGGATGAAATCCGCTACGGCGACAATGATCGGCTGGCCGCGCAGATCGCCGTGACCATCGGTGCGGACCGGCTGGTGCTGCTGTCGGATGTGGACGGGCTTTATACCGCGAACCCGCAAGTGGACCCTTCGGCGCGACGGCTGGACCATGTGGCGGCGATCACGCCCGAGGTGGAGGCGATGGCGGGGGACCCGGTCTCGGGGCTCTCGAAGGGGGGTATGAAGACCAAGCTGATGGCGGCGCGGATTGCCACCGCGGGGGGCTGTGCCATGGTGCTGGGGGCGGGGGCGGGGGCGCACCCGCTCCGTGCGCTTCTGGACGGCGCGCCCTGCACGTGGTTCGCACCGCAGGGCGACCCGCAGGCGGCGCGCAAGCGCTGGATCGGGGCGATGAAGCCGCGCGGGATGATCCGTGTGGATGCGGGGGCCGCCCGCGCGCTGGGGGCGGGGAAGTCTTTGCTGCCGGCGGGCGTGGTGGCGGTTTCGGGCGCTTTCGGGCGGGGCGATCCGGTGGCGATCGAGGGGCCGGCGGGCGCGCTGGGGCTGGGGCTGGTGCGGTATACCGCGCCCGAGGCCGCGGCGATCCGGGGCGCGCGGTCGGACCGGATCGCCGAAATTCTGGGTTATCCGGGGCGCGCGGCGCTGATACACAGGGACGACATGGTGCTGAGGAGCGGGTCATGAAGGACGGGGGCGAGATTGCGGAGCTGATGGCCGGGATCGGCGCGCGCGCGCGCGCTGCGGCGGCGGAACTGGCCTTTGCGGCGCCCGAGAGCAAACGCGCCGCGCTCGAGTCGGCCGCCGAGGCCGTGCTGGCGCGGCAGGACGCGATCCTGGAGGCCAATGCGCAGGACAGGGCGGCGGCGGCCGAGCGGGGGTTGAGCGCGGCGATGACCGACCGGCTGCGGCTGGATGCTTCGCGGGTGGCGGGGATCGCGGACGCTTTGCGCGCGGTGGCGGCGCAGCCTGATCCGGTCGGGCAGGTGATGGCGGACTGGGAGCGGCCCTCGGGGTTGCGCATCCGGCGCGTGCGCACGCCGCTGGGCGTGGTCGGCGTGATCTATGAAAGCCGCCCGAACGTGACGGCGGATGCGGGCGCGCTGTGCCTGAAGGCCGGGAACGCGGTGATACTGCGCGGCGGGTCCGAGAGTTTTCATTCCAGCACCGCGCTGCATGGTTGCCTGCTGGCGGGGCTGGACGCGGCGGGGTTGCCGCGCGATGCGGTGCAAATGGTCCCCACCCGCGACCGCGCCGCGGTGAGCGAGATGCTGCGGATGGTGGAGCATATAGACGTGATCGTGCCGCGCGGCGGCAAGGGGCTGGTGGGGCTTGTGCAGGCGGAAGCGCGGGTGCCGGTCTTTGCGCATCTGGAGGGCATCTGCCATGTCTATGTCGATGCGGCGGCGGATGCGGAGAAGGCGCGGCGCGTGGTGCTGAACGCCAAGACCCGCCGCACCGGCATCTGCGGGGCCGCCGAGTGCCTGCTGATCCATGAGAGCCTCGCCGAGGGGCTGGGCGCGCAACTGGTGGCCGATCTGGTGGCCGCGGGGGTCGAGGTGCGAGGCTGCCCGCGCCTGCAGCACCTGCCCGGCGTGGTCGCGGCCACGGAGGAGGACTGGGGCCGCGAGTATCTGGACAGCATCATTGCCACGAAGGTGGTGGCGAATGCGGACGGGGCGATTGATCATATCCGGGCGTTCGGGTCCAGCCACACCGAAAGCATCCTGACCGAGGATGACGCGGCGGCGGCGCGGTTCTTCCAGCGGCTGGACAGCGCGATCCTGATGCGCAACGCCTCGACCCAGTTCGCCGATGGCGGCGAGTTCGGGCTGGGCGCCGAGATCGGCATCGCCACCGGCAAGATGCACGCACGCGGGCCGGTGGGGGCGGAGCAGCTCACCAGCTTCAAGTATCTGGTCGAGGGCGACGGTACCATCCGGCCCTGAGCCTGCGTGATTGTGGCGTGATCCTTGCGTGACCTTGTGGAGCGCGCGTGCCGCGCGCAAGCCTGTCTCGCGCTGACGCGCGGTTGAAGGGGGCATTCTGCCCCCTCTGCGCGCAAGCGCGCATTCACCCCCTGAGGATATTTTTGCACAGATGATGGCAGCGGGGTGGTTGCGGCCCCCTCTTGCGGTTGCGCGCGGGCTGCGGTAATGGAGCGCCACTTCACAGGCGGGGTCCGGGCCCCTGCGGGGGAGACATCCCTGCGTGGTCCACCGGTTGGGGCGATGCCCTGAAATGACCCCGCTCAGGCGCAAACCGGAAAGGAACACGACATGGCGCTTCCCGAATTCTCCATGCGTCAGCTCTTGGAAGCTGGCGTGCATTACGGCCACCAGACCCAGCGCTGGAACCCGCGGATGGGTCCCTACATCTATGGTGACCGCAACGGCATCCACATCATCGACCTGACCCAGACCGTGCCGATGCTGGACGCCGCGCTGAACGTGGTGCGCGAGACCGTGGCCAAGGGCGGGCGGATCCTGTTCGTCGGCACCAAGCGGCAGGCACAGAAGCCGATCGCCGAGGCTGCCGAACGCTCGGCGCAGTATTTCATGAACCACCGCTGGCTGGGCGGGACGCTGACCAACTGGAAGACGGTCAGCCAGTCCATCAACCGCCTGCGCGCGCTGGACGAGCAGCTTGAAGGCGGCGCCGAGGGGCTGACCAAGAAGGAACGCCTTGGCATGGAGCGCGAGCAGGCCAAGCTGCAGGCCTCGCTTGGCGGCATCCGCGAGATGGGCGGGCTGCCGAGCCTCCTGTTCGTGATCGACGTGAACAAGGAAGCGCTGGCGGTGCAGGAAGCCCGGAAGCTGGGCATCCCGGTGATCGCCGTGGTGGACACCAACTGCCCGCCCGATGACATCGACCACATCATCCCTGGCAATGACGATGCCGCCCGCGCCATCGCGCTTTACTGCGATCTGGTCGCGCGCGCGGCGCTCGACGGGATGAGCGCGCAGATGGGCGCGGCGGGCATTGACCTTGGCGCGCTTGAGGAGGCGCCTGCGGAAGAGGCGGTCACCGAGACGGCGCCCGA
>SKMI01000268.1 GCA_007121115.1 Paracoccaceae bacterium
ATGGTGATCTTCTCCAAGGTGCGGCTGGGGGTCAGCCCCGACGTGAATGCGCTGGCCACCATCATCATCGGCATCGTGACCGTGGCGGTACTGATCGTCGGCTGGATGCTGCGCCGTCAGGCGCGGATCCAGCGCTAGACCCGCTTGCCGATCAGCCTGCGCCAGCCGACACCACCCTGACCCCTGTCTTCATCTTGCCCAAAATACCCTCGCCGAAGGCAGCGGGCCGTCAGGCTCGCTTCTCCGCAAGAAAGGGCACATCCGATCTTGTTGGCGCGCAACCCCACCGCCGACGCGTCAACGTGATCGAGAAGCACTATATCCGCGTCGCCCCCTCAGAGGTTGCTGTCGATCCAGCGCGACATCAGCCCCCGGTCGCGAAAGCACTCCTCGGGGACCGGGCGGCGTTTGATCCGGGCCAGCCGCTCGGCAAAGGCCACCTGCTTCGCGCTGGGCGTATCCGGGCGCTCCGCCGGGCGCAGCGCGGCCTGGGTGCGGATCCAGCGGCTCAACTCGCGCCGGTCCTGCTGCACCTTCCACGGCACCACCACGCCGTTGCGCAGGGCCAGCTTGCGGGCATAGGCCAACTGCTTTTCGGTTGCGGGCAGGGTCGCTTCGGTCGTTATCGGATCGTTCGACATGGCCAAACCTCCATCGCTCTGTTCCAGATATAGAACATGCGGGGAACAAAATCAAGCATGTTGGTGTCGCGGCGCGCAATGACACCATATGTTGATTCTTCGGGTGGCTCGAAACAACCCCTGGCGCTGCCCCGCCCCGCCCGCACGCGCCACCCTGCCGGATGCGCTTGTCGCTTTCGCGCATCCATGCGTCGTGGCCGCCTTCGCGCACGGCGCGGGAATGCGCCAATGACGGGCCAGAATTCCATGCCGGAGGCGCATCATGAGAACGCATGTCAAGGCTCTTGTCGTCGGTGGCGGCGCGGTCGGCGCCTCCATCGCCTATCATCTGGCCCGCGCAGGCTGGGACTGCACCCTGCTGGAGCGTGACGAGCTGACCTCGGGCTCCACCTGGCACGCGGCGGGGCTCTTGCCGCTGTTCAACATGGGCTATGCCACCAGCCACATCCATGACTACAGCGTGAAGTTCTACAAGCAGCTCGAGGCCGAGACCGGGCTGAACGCGGGGTTCTACGTGGTCGGCAACCTGCGCATGGCGCAGACCCGCGCGCGCATGGACGAATACATGCTCTATGCCTCCACCGCCGAAACCGTGGGCATCCCCTATGAGTGGATGACACCCGCGCAGATCAAGGAGCGCTGGCCGCTGGTCCGCACCGAGGATCTGGAAGGCGCGATCTACCACCCGACCGACGGCTACATCAACCCGGCCGATGTGACGCAGGCCATGGCCAAGGGCGCGCGCCAGCATGGGGCCGAGGTCATGCGCCGTGTGCAGGTCGATGGTTACCACTGGACCGGGTCCGCATGGATCGTCTCCTGCACCAGGATGGTGGAGCGGGGCGGCAATCTGGTCCCCTCGGAGGATAGCTTCGAGATCACCGCCGAGCATGTGGTCACCGCCACCGGCAACCACGCCCAGCGCACCGCGCGGCTTCTGGGGATCAAGATCCCGGCAATTCCGGTCGAACACCAGTATATCGTCACCGAACCTGACCCGGCGCTGCGCGACTACCGTGCGGCGGGAAATCCCGAACACCCCGTGCTGCGCGACGCCGACGCCAAATGGTATGTGCGCGAGGAGCGCGGCGGCTGGATACTGGGGCCTTACGAGCGCAATGCGCCCGCGCGGTTCCTCTATGACGTGCCTGAAAGCTTCCGCGCCGATCTGTTCCCGCTGGACCTGGAGCGGATCGAGGAAGAATACATGTCCATGATCCACCGGCTCCCGTCCTCGGAAACCGTGGGGCTGAAGGACGACTACAACGGCCCGATCTGCTACACTCCGGACGGCAATCCGCTGGTCGGCCCCGCACCGGGCCTGCGCAACATGTGGCTGGCCGAGGGATTCAGCTTCGGCATCACCGCCGCCGGGGGCACCGGCTACTACCTCGCCCAGATGATGACCGAGGGCGAGGCCGAGATCGACATGGCCAGCCTCGATCCCAAGCGTTACGGCGACTGGATGACCACCGAATACGCCGCCCGCAAGAACGAGGAGGCGTATGAGCACGTTTACATCCTGCACCACCCGGACGAGGAGCGCGCGGCCTGCCGCCCGCTGCGCACAGCGCCCAGCTACGACCGGATGAAGGCGCGCGGCGCCCAGTTCGGGCAGGTGAACGGCTGGGAACGGCCCAACTATTTCGGCCCGCTGGACGCGCCCGACAGCTTCGACCATGACGCCCAGCTTCCGCCGCGGCGGCTGGTGGCAATATGCGGTCGATGAGGCGAAGGCGATCCGCGAAGGCGTCGGCATGATCGACGCCAGCGCCTTCACCAAGCATCTGGTCCGCGGCCCCGGCGCCACCGCCTTCCTCGACTGGTTCACCTGCAATCGCCTGCCCAAGATCGGGCGTATCAACCTGACCTACGCGCTGACAGAGGCCGGGACCACGCGCACCGAATACACCATCGTCCGGCTGGCCGAGAACGAGTATTACCTGATCTCCTCCGGTGCGCTCACGGCCTATGACGGCGATTTCCTGCGCAAGGCGGCCGAGGACCGGATGGCCGATTTCGGCTGGATCGACATCCATGACGTGACCACGCAATGGGGCGTCTTCGCCGTGGCCGGGCCGAAGTCGCGCGACCTGCTGGGCAAACTGGTCAAGGACGCCGATCCGTCCACCGTGCTGGGCAACAAGCGCTTCCCGTGGCTTTCGGCTCGCAACATTGAACTCGGCATGTGTCCGGTCCGCGCCGTCCGCGTGGCCTACACGGGCGAGTTGGGCTGGGAGTTGCACCACCCCGTCGAGATGCAGAACTACCTCTTCGACCAGCTCATGGCGGCGGGGGAAGGCGTGGGCCTCAAACTCGTCGGCGCCCGGGCGCAGAACTGGCTCCGGCAGGAGAAGAGCTATCGCGCGTTCGGCAACGAACTGGGCCGCGACGCCACCCCGCTGGAAGCCGACCTGCCGCGCTTCGTCGACATGACCAAGGACTTCCACGGCAAGGACGCCATGGCCGCCACCGGCATCCGCTCGAAATGCTGCACGCTGCTGATCGACGGTCCCGCTGACGCCGACCCTTGGGGCCGCGAGGCGCTTTACGCAGGCAGTGAAAAGGTCGGTCGCCTGACCTCGGGCGGCTATTCGGTGGTGTTCGGCAAATCCATCGGCATGGGCTACGTCCGCCCCGACCTGGCCGAGGAGGGCACGAAGCTCAAGGTCCGGATGCTGGACCAGCTCTGGGACGCCACGGTCACCACCGACAGCCCGCACGACCCGCAGAACACGCGCCTGCGCGGGGCGGCGGAAGCGGCGGCCCCTACAGCCGCGCCAGTCGCTGTGTCAGCAGAGTAAAGAACCCCTCGGCATCCATATCGCCCATGAAGGTCGCGTTCGGCGCGCGACCTGACACCCGCCACCAGTCGGCGACCGTCATGCCTAGGGTGAAGCGGCCCTCGGTCTCGATTTCCACGTTGATGTGCCGTCCGGTGAACAGATCGGGACGCAGCAGGTACGCCACCGTGCAGGGATCATGCAGCGGCGCGCCTGCGGAGCCGTATTTCTCCTTGTCGAAGCGTTCGAAGAAATCGGTCCAGGCCGCCACCGCCGGGCCCAGCCGCCCCGGCAGCGCGCGGAACGCCTCGACCCTCGGGCGTGTGGTCAGCGCCTTGTGCGTGACATCCAGCGGCATCACCACCAGCGGCACGCCCGCACCGAACACCGCCGCCGCCGCCTCGGGGTCCACGTAGATGTTGAACTCCGCCGCCGGGGTGATGTTGCCGACCTCGAAATAGGCCCCGCCCATCAGCACGATCTCGGCCACCCGCCCCACCATGTCCGGCGCGCGGGCGAATGCGGTCGCGATGTTGGTCAGGGGGCCGATGGGCACCAGCGTCACACTACCCGGCGGCTCGGCGCGCAGGGTCTCGATGATGAAATCGACCGCATGGGCGTCCTGCAAGGGCATCACCGGGTCCGGCAGGTCGATCCCATCAAGCCCGGTCTTGCCATGCACATGCTCGGCCGTGACCAGCGGGCGCTGCAGCGGCCGGTCGCAACCCGCGAACACCTTCACATCCCCTCGCCCGGCCAGTTCGCAGACCACCCGCGCGTTGCGCGCCGTCAGCGCCAGCGGCACGTTCCCGGCCACGCAGGTGATCCCCAGCAGGTCGATCTCCTCCGGGCTGGCCAGCGCCAGCAGGATCGCCACCGCATCATCCTGCCCCGGATCGGTGTCGATGATGATCTTGCGCCGCGCCTCGGCCATGTCCGCCTCCCGTTCAACGTCGCGCCACACTACCCCGCGCAGCAAACCGCGCAAGGCCCGGATCCGGACCCTGCCTTGTTCGCTTCATCTTGCCCAAAATACCCAAGGCCCAACGCTCGAAACCGACACAGCGTCCCCGCCCCGGAACAACCGCAGCGCGGCCCAACCGGATGAGCCCAGTCAGGGGCGAAGACGGGCGGGAGCGACCCTTGCGAACCCGCGCGACTTCAGGTGGTTTCCAGGTACAGGTCCCGCAGCGCGTCGGCGTCCAGCGTGGCGGCGTCGCGCATTTCCTGGCGCTTGGTGCGCAGCATGTTGTCGATCAGGTGCGCATCGAAAATCCGCGCGACCTGCGGGCAGGTGCCGAAGGTGTCCACCGCCGCCGCCCAGTCGCACGGAAGCTGCGGCATCTCCTGCGCATAGGCGTTGCCGGTGATCGGCGCCGGCGGGTCTTCGGCATCCTCGATCCCGTTGAGCGCTGCGCCCAGCACGGCGGCCATCATCAGATACGGGTTCACATCCCCCGCCGCCACCCGGTGTTCGATCCGCCGTGCCTTGGGGTTGCCCGAGGGCACGCGGATCGAGGCGGTCCGGTTCTCATACGCCCAGCACACACCCGTCGGCGCGTGCGCGCCGGGCACCATGCGGGCGTAGGAATTGGCGTGCGGGGCAAAGACCAGGGTGCTGCCGGGCATGGCCGCCATGCAGCCCGCCACCGCGTGGCGCAGCATGTCGGTGCCCTTCGGCCCGCCATCGTCGAACAGGTTCCGCCCGTCTTCGTCCAGCAGTGAGAAATGCAGGTGCAGCCCGGTGCCCGGCTGGTCGACATAGGGCTTGGCCATGAACGAGCCCGCAAAGCCGTGCTTGCGCGCCAGCCCCTTGACCAGCAGCTTGAACAGCCAGGTGTCGTCGGCCATCTTCATCGCGTCGGGGCCGTGCATCAGGTTGATCTCGAACTGCCCTGGCCCGGCCTCGGAACTCGCCGTGTCGGCGGCGATGTCCATGGCGGCGCAGGCATCGTAAAGGTCGTTGAAGAAATCGTCGAAGGCATCGAGCGCGCGCAGCGCCAGCGTGTCGGCGCCCTGATAGTGCCGCCCCGAAACGGGCGAGGGCGGCGGGCGGAAGCTCTCGCCCGAATCGTCGATCAGGTAGAATTCCAGCTCGGTCGCCATCACCGGCGTGATGCCGCGCGCGCGGTAGCGCGCCAGCACCCGGTCCAGCGCGTGGCGGGCGTCGCCCGCGAAGGGGCGTTCATCGTCGTGGAACATCCAGATCGGGAGCAGCGCGGCCTGCGGCCCGATCCACGGCATGGGCAGCGGCCCGCGCCCGGTGGGGCGCAGCACCCCGTCGGCATCGCCGGTGTCGAACAGTAGCGGGCTGTCCTCGATGTCATGGCCCCAGACATCGAGGTTGAGCGCCGAGAAAGGAAACCGCGCGCCGTCCTTGACCATCTTGGCGGCATTGGCCACGGGGATGCGTTTGCCGCGCGCCTGCCCGTTCAGGTCGGTGGCGGCGATGCGGATGTTGCGCACCTCGGGGTGCGCGGCAAGCCAGTCGAGCATGATCTACCTGATGTATTGCGGCCGGAAGCGGATACGCTGACGCCGTGCCTGCGGAAGGTGCCGGTTCAGGCGCCGATTGGCCAGCCCGAACAGCCCGATGATCGCCAGCGTCAGCGCGATGAAATACGCCGCCACCAGCGGATAGGCGACGAAAGGGTTGAAGGTCTGGTCGACGAAATAGCGCGCGTAATAGAACGCCTCGCCCGATTGCTGGCGCGCCGGGAAGGCCGAGAGGAACACCAGCGTCGTGGAATGGGTGAGAAAGATCACCTCGTTGGTGTAGCTGGGCCAGGCGAGCCGCAGCATGTTCGGCCAGATCACCCGGCGGAACTTGGTGAAGCCCTTCATGCCGTAGGCGTCGGCGGCTTCCAGATCCCCCTTGGGCACCGACCGGAGCGCGCCGTAGAAAAGCTCGGCCGAATAGGCGGTGGTGTTGAGGATCAGCACGAAGAGCCCGCCCACCTGCGCCGTGGTCAGCGCCGAGGTCTGCACCGTCAGCGTGGTGAAGCCCAGGGGAATGTCGATGCCGGTGCGCGGCAACAGGATGAAGGCGGAATAGAAGAAGAAGAACTGGATGAACAGCGGCGAGCCCCGGAACAGGAACACGAAACCCGAGGCCGGGCGCCAGAGCCACGGGTTGTCGCTGAACTTCATCAGCGCCACGCCGATGGCGAGGAAAAAGCCGAAGCCCACCGCCAGCGCGGCGAAATAGATGTTCCAAAGAAGCCCGCCGCCGATCAGGAAGAGCTGGTCGCAGAAGGTGATGTCGAGGCCCCGCGGCAGCAGCCGCTCGCCGTAGTCGCGCCCCAGCGGGCGCAGGACATAGCCCTGGAAGCTCTCGGCGCAGGTTCTCATGGCGCGCCCACGGGCTGGGCCGGGCCGCGGTGGCGGGCGCGGGAGGGGGGCGCTGCCCCCCGGCGCGCAAGCGCGCCTCCCCCCGGGGCACTTCGGGCAAGATGAAGGGGGGCGGCGGGGGCGCGGGTGTGGCTGCGGCGCGCGCCGGTCGTTGCGGGTTCTGCGGCGGCGGGGGTCATGCCGCCCTCCGGCGCAGGCGTTCGCCTTCGGCGGTGGCCTGCCCGCGCGA
Source organism: Paracoccaceae bacterium (assembly GCA_007121115.1). Classification (GTDB taxonomy): domain Bacteria; phylum Pseudomonadota; class Alphaproteobacteria; order Rhodobacterales; family Rhodobacteraceae; genus Rhabdonatronobacter. The sequence goes on from SKMI01000268.1 coordinate 7,005, forward strand.
CAGGCGCACCGTCAGCCAGCCGAATCCGCGTTCGCTGGCCCAGGTCAGGAACAGGTAGAAGACCAGCAGCGCCAGGAAATACCAGACCCGCCAGTCCGGGTGCGGATAGGTGTAGAGCGAGGTCTTGGCCCCGCCGAGTTCACGCGCCCAGAAGACCGCGTCCTGAATGCCCAGCAGGAACAGGAGCGGCGTTGCCTTGACCAGGATCTGCCAGATGTTCGACAGCCCCGGCAGCGCGAAGACCCACATCTGCGGCAGCACGATGCGGCGGAACGCCTGGCGACGCGTCATGCCGTAGCTTTCGGCGGTTTCCACCTGCGCGCGCGGCACCGCCTGCATGGCGCCGTAAAGCGTGTTGGCGACGAAGGCGCCGAAGACCAGCGCGAAGGCGATGATCGCCATGGTGAAGCCGTAGACGTTGCGGGCCCAGGCGCTGGCGTCGACCGGGGGCATCTTGGCCTCGCGGCAGACGATGAAATCATTGCCCTGGCGGATCGGCTGATCCCAGTCCGGGCAATTGATCTGATGGAGCACCCATTCGATGCCCTGCCCCAGCGCGATGGGCACGAACAGGAAGAAGACGATATCCGGCACGCCCCGGATCAGGTTCACATAGCCGCGCCCCAGCAGGTTCACCGGCGCGAAACCCGAGCGCAGCGCCAGCGCACCCAGCATCCCCATGCCCAGCGCCATCGGTGCCGTGATGATGAGCAGCAGGATCACGACCAGAAAGGAACGGTAGAACGCCCAATGCGTGCCACTGGTCAGGTAGCAGGCAAACCACTGCCAGTCCGGCAGGATCGAGGGATCGGCGCAGAATTCGAACATCGCGCACCCGCGAAGGTGGCGGGACGCTCAGGCCCCGCCACATGTGTTCAGGATCAGAAGGTGGGCGTGTCCTCGCCGAACCAGCGGATCAGCAACTCGTTGAGCGAGCCGTCTTCCTTCATTTCGGCGATCACCGCGTCGAAGGTCGCGCGCAGCTCGTTGTCGGACTGGCGCAGCCCCATGCCGACGCCGCCGCCGATGTGCATCGGATCGCCGATGAATTCCAGGTCCGAGGATTCCTCGACGATCGGGCGCAGGAAGTCGCCATCGGCCAGCACGGCATCGGCCTCGCCCGCGCGCACGGCGGCGATGGTTTCATCCGGCGTGGGGAATTCGATCAGGTCGGCGTCGGTTTCGGCCACATAGCCCGCCTGCACGGTGTTCGACTGCGTGGCGATCACGCCGGAGTTGATCACCTCCGGGTCGGTGCCGATCAGCGCGGCGTAGCGCGAGGGGTCCGGCTCCTTGTAGTTCTGGGTGAACGAGATGATCTCGGCCCGGGCTTCGGTGATGCTCATCCCGGCGATGATGGTGTCATAGTTGCCGGCCACCAGGTTGGGGATGATGGTGTCCCAGTCGTTGATGACCCATTCGCAGGTCAGCCCGGCGCGTTCGCACATCTCGTTGCCGAGGTCGATCTCGAAGCCTTCAAGCTCGTTGGCGTCGTTGATGAAGTTGAACGGCGGGTAGGCGCCTTCGGTGCCCATGCGGACCACGTCCTGCGCTGCCGCGCCCGAGGCGCTCAGTGCCAGCGCGGCGAGGGTGAGTGACAGTTTCTTCATGTTTTTCTCCCTTTGGTTGGACTTTGGGTCGGTCTTGCCGTCAGGCCGGTTCGGTGGCCCTCAGGAACTGCTTGAGGCGCGCCGAGGCGGGCGCGCCGAAAACGGCATCGGGGGGGCCCTGCTCCTCGATCCGTCCGGCGTGCAGGAACACCACATGGTCGGACACATCCGCCGCCAGCCGCATGTCATGGGTGACGATCAGCATGGTCCGTCCCTCTTCGGCCAGCGCCTTGATGACGCGCACCACCTCCTGCTCCAGTTCGGGGTCCAGCGCCGAGGTGGGCTCGTCGAACAAGAGCGCGCGCGGCTCCATGCACAGCGCCCGGGCGATGGCGGCGCGCTGCTGCTGGCCGCCCGACATCTGCGCGGGGTAGACATCGGCCTTGTCGCCGATGCCGACCTTGTCCAGCAGCGCGCGGGCGCGGGCCTCGACCGTCGGACGGTCCTGTCTCAGAACCGTCA
>SKMI01000195.1 GCA_007121115.1 Paracoccaceae bacterium
CCCGGAACACGCCGTGATTGACCACGAAACGCGAACGGTCACGCGCAAATCATAGCGTATTTCGGAAACAGACCCGCGCGGATCTGTGGACGATCATTCTTCCGATCGCCGCGCTTCCCCCCAGTTGTCCGGTGCGTCGATGCCAAGGCAACTCGCACGGAGGCTGAAAGCTCACCCAGCGTCACCTGCCCCCTCGCGCCGCGACGCCGGACCATGCCGCTAGCACGCCCATCAGCGTCAAAAGTGGATCGCCGCGCGCGCGGTTTCTTGCCTTCACAAACCGGGCACGGCGCGTCAATACTCGGCCCGAGGAGCAACCGACAGAGGGGAGGAGCCCATGGGCTGGATGGCGGACGAAACCGGGCTGGAGCGCTGCGCCGCCAATCACGTGCCGCTCACCCCGCTGTCGCATCTGCGGCGTGCGGCGGACGTGTTCGCGGACCGCATCGCGCTGATCTATGGCGACACGCAGCGCAGCTATCGCGACTATCACGCGCGTGTCTCGCAACTGGCCTCGGCGCTGGCCGGGGTGGGGGTGGCCCCGGGCGAGGTTGTGGCAACGCTCCTGCCCAACGTGCCCGCGCAGGTTGAGGCGCATTTCGCCGTCCCCGCCTGCGGCGCGGTGCTCAACACCATCAACACGCGGCTGGACGTGGATACCGTGCGCTACATTCTGGACCACGGCGGCGCCAAGGTGCTGCTGGCCGACAGCGCCGTGATCGACCTGGCCGAGGCCGCCTGCGCCGAGCTTTCCAATGCCCCCATCATCATCGAGGTGCCCGACGCCGCCGCCGGCATCGCCGCGTCGGGGCAGCACCGGGTCTATGACGATTTCCTGGCCGAGGGCGACCCCGGCTTCGACTGGATCATGCCGCAGGACGAATGGGAAAGCCTGGCGCTGAACTACACCTCGGGCACCACCGGGCGGCCAAAGGGCGTGGTCTATCACCACCGGGGTGCGTATCTGATGACCATGGGCACGGCGATTGCCTGGCAGATGCCGCTGCAGGCGCGCTACCTGACCATTGTGCCGCTGTTTCACTGCAACGGCTGGAACCACAGCTGGATGATGCCCATGCTGGGCGGCACGGTCATCTGCTGCCGCGACATCACCGCGCGCGCCATCTATGGCGCCATCGCCGATCATGGCGCCACGCATTTCGGCGGCGCGCCGATCGTGCTCAACGCCATCATCAACGCGCGCGACGAAGACCGCCGCCCCTTCGACCATGTGGTGCAGGTCTATACCGCCGGCGCTCCGCCCCCGGCGGCCACGCTGCGCGCCATCGAGCCGCTGGGCTTTCACGTCACGCAGGTCTATGGGCTGACCGAAACCTATGGCCATGTCACCGAATGCCTGTGGCGGGGCGAAGACTGGGACCACCTGCCCGAGGACGAGCGCTACGCCATCAAGGCCCGCACCGGCATCGCCATGCCGATGATGGAGGACATCACCGTCCTGGACCCCGAGACCATGGCCCCCATCCCCCGCGACGGCGCCGCGCTTGGCGAGATCATGCACCGGGGCAATTGCGTGATGAAGGGTTACTTCCGCAACCCCGAGGCCACGGCCAAGGCGTTCGAGGGCGGCTACTTCCACTCGGGCGACATCGCCTACATGCACCCCGACGGCTGGATCAAGATCGCCGACCGCGCCAAGGACATCATCATCTCGGGCGGCGAGAACGTGAGTTCCGTGGAGGTGGAGAACGCGCTGATGCACCACCCGGCCGTGCTGCTGGCCGCCGTGGTCGCCAAACCGGACGACAAGTGGGGCGAGGTGCCCTGCGCCTTTGTCGAGGTCAAGGAAGGCCGCGAGGTGACTGAGGCCGACCTGATCGCCTTCTGCCGCGAGCGGCTGGCCGGGTTCAAGACCCCCAAGGCGGTGGTGTTCCGCGAGTTGCCCAAGACCTCGACCGGCAAGATCCAGAAGTTCGAACTGCGCGAACTGGCGCGCGCGATGGGCGGGTAGCGGCGAACCCCGAAGCGCGGCGGGTAACGACAACCCGAACAGGCAATTGTCGCGCCCGCGCGGCTCCGGTATCCTGTCCGGAACAGGCAGGCAGGCGGCGTTGATCGGCGTGCGGCCGAAGACCGATCAAGGCGCGGTCGCCCGGCAAGGGCCGGGCATCGGGGCAAGGGCAGGACAGGCCGCATGACGGCACTCGAAAAGTATCAGCGCCTCGAAGGCCCCGGGCTCTGGGCGGCCGACGGCGATGCGCAGCGGCGTGACGTAGTGGTGCGTTTTGGCGAGGCCTCGCTGGTCATCCTCGACGGGCGCGCGGACACGGTGCTGAGCCACTGGTCGCTGGCCGCAATCCGCCGGGTCAACCCGGGCGAAACCCCCGCGCTTTTCAGGCCACATGACGCCAGCGCACAGCGCAGCGGCGAAATGCTCGAAATCGAGGATGAACTGCTGGTCGACGCGCTCGACACGGTGCTGGAGGCCTTGCAGTCCCCACACCGGCGGCGGGCGCGCGGGCGCCGGATCGCGCTGGTGCTGGCCAGCCTGGCGATGCTGGCCGCCGCCGTGTTCGGACTGCCCGAACTCATGCGCCAGCATACCGCCGGGGTGGTGCCCATGGCCAAGCGCATCCAGATCGGGCAGATGGTCGCGCAGGACCTGCAGGGCAGTGGCGCTGTCCGGCACTGCACCACCCCGGGAGGCACGGCGGCGCTGGAGCGGCTGGCGCTGCAGGTGTTCGAGACCCCACCGCGTTTGCTGGTGCTCCAGGGCCCCTCCGGCGCGGGCTTCGGCACCGCGCATCTGCCTGGGCGCCTGCTGCTGGTCGACGCGCGGCTGCTGGACCGGCTCGACGGTCCCGATGCGCTGGCCGGGCACCTGCTGGCCGAGGCCGCGCGCAGCGCCGCCACTGATCCCCTGCTGGCGGTGCTGCGCCACGCAGGCACGCGACCGACCTTCCGGCTCCTGACCCAGGGCGAGATCTCCGCGCAAGCCGTGGCAGGCTACGGCGCCCGGCTCCTGGCCACACCCGCTGCTCCGGTCGACGCGCAGGCGCTGCAGGCGCGCGTTGATCGCATCGGGCTTGACCCGGCCGCATTCGCCGCCGCCAATGGGGCGAGCGCCGGGCTGCCCCCGCTGACGCCACCGCCCGCGCCGCGCACACAGCCGCTGATCTCCGACGGCGACTGGCTGCGCATCCAGAGCATCTGCGACACCTGATCCGGCGGCTGATCCGCCACCCGCGCGTTGCCTCGCAAGGCACCCGCGGTTAGGCTGGACGCAACTTTCTCACTCCCGCACCCACAAGGAGGCCCCTCATGGCGCAGACCGTCACCCGCACCCTTGGCGATGCCGAGATCACCATCCTCACCGATGGCGCCACCGAATTCACCCCGGACATGTTTCCCGGCACCGATCCGGCGCAGATCGAGGCGCTCCTGTCCGAGGCCGGGCAAGGCGCCATCCGCACCAATTTCAACGCCGTCCTGATCCGCCACGGCGGGCGCACCGTGCTGATCGACGCAGGGCCCCGCGACCTCTTCGGCCCCAGTTGCGGCCACTTGCCCGAGGCGCTGGCCGAGGCCGGAGTCACGCCCGAAAGCGTGGACACGCTCTACGCCACCCATCTGCACCCGGACCACATCGCCGGGATGGTCACCCCCGACGGCACGGCGATCTTCGCCAACGCCACCCTGGTCCTGCCCGAGGCCGAGCGCGCCTTCTGGAGCGATGAGAGCCGCTTCACCGGCGATCACGCCGGGCTTGCCGACTGGGCCGCGCTGGCGCGCACGGTGCTTGCCGCCTATGGCGACCGGCTCCGCCCCATCGGCCTTGAAGACGAAATCGCCCCCGGTCTGACCGCCTTTCCCCTGCCCGGCCATACGCCAGGCCACAGCGGCTGGCGGTTCGACGCGGGCGATGCCGCGCTCCTGCACGTCGGCGATATCGTCCACGTCCCGGACCTGCAGGTCACCGACCCCGAAATCGCCATCGCCTTCGACATGGACATCGATACGGCGCGCACCACGCGCAAACGCCTGCTCGACCAACTGGCCAGCGACGGCACGCTCTTCACCGGCGGGCACTTCCTGCACCCGGCGTTCAACCGCGTGGAGCGCAAGGGCGACGGCTACCGCCTGATCACCCCCTGACCCTGCCCACCATCATCTGTGCGAAAATATCCCGGGGGAGTCGCCCGGAACGGGCGACGGGGGCAGCGCCCCCAAACCGCCCGAAGGGCCAGAAGGCTTGCGGCCGCGGAACGCGGCCGCTCCGCAAGGTCACGCCGCCTCAATCCTCGCGCAGCGCCGCCCCGTTGCGGCGCACCCGCCCCGCCAGCCATTGCCCGGCGCGCAGCACCGGCCAGCGCAGCACCGACATGGACGCCACCAGCGCGATCAGCCCTACCAGCGGCCCCGCCTCCCACGTGATCAGGCCCAGCAGCGGGATGCCAAGCGCGATCAGCACCGCCGCGCCGCGCCAGTGGAAGCGCTGCGGCATCAGCGCGATGACCGTGGCCACCACCACCCAGACACACCCCAGAAGCAGCGCCCAGCTCATGCCGCCACCCGCTGCAGGCGCGCCGCCAGCCCCTGCGCCCAGGCCGAGATCGTGCCCGCGCCCAGACAGACCACCATGTCGCCCGACCGCGCATGGGCCCGCACCAGCGCCTCCAGCTCCTCCTCGCTGTCGATGGCATGCGCCGCACGGTGCCCGTGCCGAACCAGCCCGGCGACCAGATCGTCACGGCTGGCCCCCGCGATCGGCTCCTCGCCCGCAGCATAAACGGGTGCGATGGCGACCAGATCGGCCTCGTTGAAACAGGCGCAGAACTCCTCGAACAGCGAGGACAGGCGCGTATAGCGGTGCGGCTGGTGCACGGCGATCACCCGCCCGCCCGTGTCATCGAGCGCCTGCCGCGCGGCGCGCAGCACGGCGGCGATCTCGACCGGGTGGTGGCCGTAGTCGTCGATCACGGTGATGCCGTTCGCCTCGCCCACCCGCGTAAACCGCCGGTTCACGCCGCCGAACTCGGCCAGTGCGGCGCGAATATCCGTCGCCTTCATACCCAGATGCCGCGCCACCGCCACCGCCGCCAGCGCGTTCGACACGTTGTGATCGCCGGGCATCGGCAGGGTGCAGCCTTCGATCACCGTCTCCTCGGCCTGCAGGGCGATGTCGAAATGCGCCACCCCCTTGGCATAGCGCAGGTTCACCGCGCGGACATCGGCCTGCGCGTTGAAGCCGAAGGTGACCACCCGGCGGTCGGTCACGCGCCCCACCAGCGCCTGCACCTCCGGATGGTCCGTGCAGCACACCGCCAGCCCATAGAAGGGGATGTTCGAGACGAAGTCATGAAACCCCTGCCGCAGCGCGTCGAAACTGCCCCAGTGCTCCATGTGCTCGGGGTCGATGTTGGTGACCACGGCGATGGTCGCGGGCAGGCGGTTGAAGCTGCCGTCGCTCTCGTCGGCCTCGACCACCATCCACTCGCCCGCCCCCGCGCGTGCGTTCGAGCCATAGGCGTGGATCACGCCGCCGTTGATCACCGTGGGGTCCAGCCCACCCCGGTCCATCAGCGCGGCGACCAGCGTGGTGGTAGTGGTCTTGCCATGCGTGCCCGCGATGGCGACGTTCGAGCGCAGGCGCATGAGCTCGGCCAGCATCTCGGCCCGGCGCACCACCGGCAGGCCCGCCGCCCGTGCCGCCATCAGTTCCGGATTGTCGGGCCGGATGGCGGTGGAGATCACCACCACCTCGGCGTCGCGCAGGTTCTCGGCCCGCTGGCCGATGAAGATTTCCGCCCCCAGCCCCTGCAATCGCTCGGTGATGGGCGAAGGCTTCAGGTCCGACCCCTGCACCCGGTAGCCATGCGTCAGCAAAACCTCGGCAATGCCGGACATGCCGATGCCGCCGATGCCGGTGAAATGGATCGGTCCGATGTCGGTGGGAAGCTTGGTTGCCGCGTTCATCTCCGCTCCTGTGCCAGGGTCTCGGCCATGTCGGCCAGTCGTTCGGCCGCGTCCGGGCGCCCGCAGCCCAGCGCCGCCTGCGCCATCTGCGAAGCACCCTCGGGGTTTTCCAGCACCGCCGCCATCGCCTCGGTCAGCGCTTCGGGCGTGAATTGCGATTCCGGCATCACCACCGCCGCGCCCGCTTCATAGAGCATGTGCGCATTGGCGGCCTGATGGTTGCCGGTGGCCGCCGCATAGGGGATCAGGATGGCCGGGCGCCCGATCACGCCGATATCGGCCACCGAACTGGCGCCCGCGCGGCTGATGACCAGTTGCGCCTCGGACAACCTGCGCGGGATGTCGGTGAAGAAGGGCGCCACCTCGGCCCGGATACCGGCGGCATCATAGGCGGCGACCACGCGGTCGATATCCTCGGGCCGGGCCTGCTGCGCGACGCTGAGTTGCACGCGCACCACCTCGGGCAGCGCTGCGACCGCTTCGGGGACCACATCCGACAGGATGCGTGCCCCCTGACTGCCACCGATCACCAGCAGGTCCATGGGATAGTCCCCGGGCGCAATGTAGCCCGCGCCCGCACGTTCCAGCACAGCGGCGCGCACCGGGTTGCCGGTGTGCACCCCTTCGACACCGCCGGGCAGGTCCGTGGGCCAGGTGCCGCAGGCAACCCGGTGCACCCGGCGCGTAAAGATGCGGTTGACCTGCCCCAGCACACCGTTCTGTTCATGGATCATACGCGGACGACGCAAGAGCCACGCCGCGCCCAGCGCCGGGATCGACGGGTAGCCGCCGAACCCCACCACAACCGCGGGCCGATCCAGCAGCATTCGCCCCGCCGCCGCCAGAACACCGCCCAGCACCCGCAGCGGCACCATCAGCCGCTCCAGCAGCCCGCCGCGCGCAAAAGTGGCCGAGCTGACCTCCTCGATCGCCACCGCCTCGGGGAAACCCCCGGCGTAATGTGCCCCCCGCGCGTCGGTGGACAGCTTCACCCGCCAGCCGCGCGCCAGCATGACCTCGGCCAGGGCCTGCGCAGGGAACATGTGCCCCCCGGTTCCCCCGGCCGCGATCAGCAGAAGCGGTGCCTTGGCCATCTCAGACACGTCCCCGGCGTATCAGGATCTCCCCGATCTCGCCCTGCGGGCGGGTCCGGGTCAGCGCCAGCAGGATACCGATCCCGATCCCCGCCGCAACCAGCGACGAACCGCCATAGGAAACAAACGGTAAGGTCATCCCCTTGGACGGCAGCAGCCGCGCGGCGACACCGATGTTGATCATCGCCTGCGCGGCGAACATGGTGACCAGTCCCGCGCCTGCCAGCCGGATGAAGATGTCGCGCTCGCGCATCAGTCGGATCAGCGAGCGCACCACGATGGTGGCGAACAGCACCAGGATCAGCAGCACCAGCACCAGCCCGTATTCCTCGGCCGCCACGGCGATGATGAAATCGGTATGCGCATCGGGGAGCGACCATTTCACCTGCCCCTCGCCGACGCCGACGCCGAAGATGCCACCCTCCTGAATGGCATTGGTGGCGAATCCCATCTGCGTGCGCGGGTCCACCTCGGGGGCGAGGAAACCGTCGATCCGGCGGGCGAAATGTTCCGAATTGTTGTAGAAGAACATGCCCCCGAACAGCGCCACGCCGCCCAGGCCCAAAAGCAGCAGGACCGGCGCGCCACCAATGAAATACATCACCCCCCAGCCGAAGGCGACCAGTGCGGCCTGCCCGAAATCGGGCTGGATGACCAGGAGCACCACCACCAGCGCCGCGAACGCCACGGAAAGCGAGCGCCCCGGCGGGCCGTTGGGTTCATGCCCCGCCGCCAGCAGCCAGGCGGCGAAGACCGCAAAGAAAGGTTTCAGAAACTCCGACGGCTGGACCGAGGCAAAGCCCAGCGAATACCACCGCACCGCGCCCTTGCCGAAATCCGTGCCCGCGAACGGCAGACCCGCCAGCGCCAGCAGAGCCAGGAAGAAGCCCAGCACCGACAGCCGCCGCAGCGTGTCGGGCGACAGCATCGAGGTGACCAGCATGGCGGCGATGGCCAGCATCCCGAACAGCATCTGCCGCTGGACATAGAAGAACGGCTCCAGCCCGTTGCGCTGCGCCAGCGGCGGCGAGGACGCCAGCCCCAAAAGCAGCCCGACCCCGAACAGCAGCACGATCGCGCCGATGGTCCAGCGGTCCACGGTGCGCCACCAGCGCGGGATAACCGGATCGCCGCCCCGGATCGGGACGGTCCCATGGACCATTTCCGTCATCTGCCTGCCTCGATCTGCCTGCGTGCTCTAAGCCTGTACGCTGCCCGTTGGCCGGGTCTGTGGTACAGGATAGACCAGAACGCGCGCGCGATCCAGCACGGTGATCGGGTTCGGGCGGCGCGGCGCTCAACGGTTTCGTGTGCCAATGCAGAAAAGCGAGAGCGCCCGCGAGGCATGACGCGCCGTCACGCCTTGCGGGCGCTTTCGCGTCACAGCCGCACGCAGCGCCCCCGGTTCAGGCGTCCTCGGTCAGTTGCGCCAGCGCGCCGCGCAGGCGGGTGAGTTCGGCGGCCAGCGTGGCGGCCTTCTCGCGGGTTTCGGTCACCACGTCTTCCGGGGCACTCGCCGTGAAATGCGGGTTGTTCAGCCGCCCTTCCAGCCCCTTGAGTTCCTTCTCGCCCTTGGCCACGGTCTTTTCCAGCCGCGCGCGCTCAGTGGCGATGTCGATCACATCGGCCAGCGGCAGGGCAAAGGTCCCGCCCTCCACCGCCACGGTCACCGACCCGCGCGGTGCCGCTTGCGCGGGCTCCAGCGAGGCGATCCGCGCCAGCCGCTGGATCATCGCCGCGTTGCGCGCCCAGGCGCCCTGCCCGGCCGCGTCCAGATCAATCTGCAGCATCTCCAGCCACAGCCCCGCCGGGACGCGCAACTGCGTGCGGGCGGAGCGGATGGCCTCGATCAGCGATAGCACCCAGCGCATTTCGCGCTCCGCCTGCGGGTCCACCAGATCGGCGCCATAGTCGGGCCAATCGGCGTGGGCACAGAGCTTTTCGCGCGTGCCGGTCAGGTGCCAGAGTTCCTCGGTCAC
>SKMI01000034.1 GCA_007121115.1 Paracoccaceae bacterium
TAATTGCCGCTTGAAGTTAAGGTCGCCTGATCAGTCCGGCAGGTCAAGTTTTTCTATTCCTAGCGGTGCCTGCGGTTTCCAAGTGGCGCGGGGCGCAGCGGCTTTGCTATCCTGCTTGCATCTACGCGACACAAATCACGTGACCAAAACAACAGTCGCGGTCAAGGTGGGGGATATTTGGGGGGTGTTTGTTTGGTTGGGATCAACAAAAACAATGACTTAGGTATAAAATTTGGCGGAAGTGGTGGGATTCGAACCCACGGATGCTCTCGCATCGGCGGTTTTCAAGACCGCTGCAATCGACCACTCTGCCACCCTTCCGGCGCCGGGTGCTGGGTAGCGTTGCGCCGCGCCTGTTGCAAGCGGGAACCCGCGCAGCGCGCGCCGTCAGTCCATGTCGCGCCAGGGCCAGGGTTTGGAATCCGTGGCGACGCTAAGGTAGCGTGCGGCCTTTGCGACCCAGGCGCCGACCATGCAGCCGAAATCGGCCAGCCGCTCGTTCGGCTCGCGGTTGTTGACCAGCAGGATCACGAACTGGATCACGCCGATCGCAAACAGGATCGATTGCGCAAGGCTGATCATGATCGCGATCAGGATCATGTAGACCAGCCGCAGCGGCAGATCGTCCTGCGCCTCGCGCCGGGGTTGCTCGTCCGGTGTCATCGTGCCTCCGCTGTGCCGCCGATCGCAGGCAGTCTAGCATGAAACGCGGCGCGGTCAGCCACCCGTTTCAGGGCCGAACCCGCCGGCGGTGGGGGTCAGGATGGTCACGCTTTCCCCGGCCTCGAGCACCGTCTGCGCGCAGGCGTCCAGCACATCCAGCTCGCCTGAAAGCCGGTGCACCAGCGTCTGTCCCTTCTCGCCCGGACCGCCCCCGGCGACACCCTGCGGCGCGCGGGTCCGGTGCGCCGACAGGATCGCGCAATCCATCCGTTCCAGGAACCGGATGCGCCGCCGCGTGCCGTCGCCCGCCCGGTAAGCGCCGCGCCCGCCCGAACCCGAGCGCAGGGCGAAATCCTCGAGCAGCACCGGGAAGCGCAGTTCCAGAACCTCGGGGTCGGTCAGGCGCGAATTGGTCATGTGCACATGCACGCCCGAGGTGCCGTGGAACCCCCGCCCGTCATTCATCCGCCCCGCAGGCGAGCCCGAGCAGATGGTTTCGTAATACTGGTAGCGATCATTCCCAAATGTCAGATTATTCATGGTGCCTTGGCTGTTTGCCACCGCTTCAAGGGCACCAAAGATCGCATTTGTGACATGCTGACTGGTCTCCACATTTCCGGCCACCACCGCGCGCGGGTATTCGGGGGCCAGCATTGACCCCTTGGGCACGATGATCCGGATGGGGCGCAGGCAGCCCGCGTTCATCGGGATCGGGGCTTCGACCATGACCCGGAAGCAGTAGAGCACGGCGGCGCGGGTCACAGGTTCGGGGGCGTTGAAATTGTTTTCCTGCGCGTCCGAGGTGCCGGTGAAATCCACGGTCGCGGTGCGCCCGTCACGGTCCACGGTGATGGCCACGCGGATCATCTGGCCGGTGTCGGTGGGGTAGTCGTAGCTGCAATCCTCCAGCCTGCCCAGCAGGCGGCGGACCTCCTCGGCGGCGTTGTCCTGAACATGGCCCATGTAGGCCTGCACCATCTCCAGCCCGAACTCGTCGACGATCCGGCGCAACTCGGCCGCGCCGCGCTCGTTGGCCGCCACCTGCGCCTTCAGGTCGGCCACGTTCTGATCCGGGTTGCGGCAGGGGTACGGATGCTCGGTCAGCACGCGGCGCAGGGCAGCCTCGCGGAAGCGCCCGCCTTCGACCAGCTTGAAATTGTCGATCAGTACGCCCTCCTCGTCCACGGTCGTTGCCAGAGGCGTCATCGACCCCGGCGCTGTGCCGCCGACATCGGCATGATGCCCGCGCGCGGCGACCCAGAAGAGCACCTGCGCACCTTCATCGTCGAAAACCGGCGAGACGACCGTGATATCCGGCAGATGCGTGCCGCCATTATAGGGCGCGTTCAGCGCGAACACGTCGCCCGGGCGGGGGTCGGGGTTCAGCCGGATCACGGTTTCCACGCTGCGGTCCATGGAACCCAGATGCACCGGCATGTGTGGCGCATTGGCCACCAGCGCGCCCTCGGCATCGAACACCGCGCAGGAGAAATCCAGCCGCTCCTTGATGTTGACCGAATGCGCGGTGTTCTGCAGCGCCACGCCCATCTGTTCGGCGATGTTCATGAACAGGTTGTTGAAGACCTCCAGCAGGATCGGATCTGCCTGCGCGGTGCCCACGGCGCTGCGGCGGGACATGGCCTCGGCCCGGGTCATCAGCACATGGTCGGCGGCGGTGATCTGCGCGCGCCAGCCGGGTTCGACGACGATGGTCTGGTTGGCCTCGATGATCAGCGCGGGGCCGTGGACGGTGTGACCCGCCGTCAGCCCCTCGCGGCGGAAGACGGCCGCGTCATGCCACTGCCCGCCGGACCAGAAACGGCGGCGGGTGTCGCTGTGCGCCTCGGCCTCGGTGAGCGCCTTGGTGTCATCGCCGCCGGCCTCTTCGAGGGTTTCGGCGCCCTCGACTTCAACCGCTTCGACAACCACCGCCGCCTCGGGGCTCGTGAAGCCGAATTGCGCCTTGTGCGCATCCTCGAAGGCCGCGCGGGCGGCGGTCTGGTCGCCATCGTAAGCGACCTGCAGCGCGGTGTCGGTGCCTTCGTAGCGCAGGTGCAGCAGGCGGCGGCGCTCCATCTCGCGCACGCCCTGCGCGGTCAGATCCTCCTGCACCTGCGCGTCCAGTCCCTCCAGCGCGGCGTCGATGGCCTGCGCGTTTTCGGGCGCCAGCCGCTGCACCAGCCCCTGCTGGCGGCTGGCCTCGACCCGCGCGAGGCCGATGCCATAGGCCGACAGCAGCCCCGAAAGCGGATGGATCAGCACCGATTCCATCCCCAGCGCATCGGCCACCAGACAGGCGTGCTGCCCCCCTGCCCCGCCGAAGCTGTTGAGCAGATAGCGCGTCACGTCATAGCCGCGCTGGACGGAGATCTTCTTGATCGCGTTGGCCATGTTCTCGACCGCGATCTGCAGGAAGCCCTCCGCGACCTCCTCCGCCGCCTTGCCCTCGGCCGCGGCGATGTCAGCGAAGCGGGTGGCCACGGTGTCGCGGTCCAGCGGCTGATCCTGTTCGGGGCCGAAGATCGCCGGGAACAGGTCCGGCTGCAGCTTGCCCAGCATCACGTTCGCATCCGTCACCGTCAGCGGCCCGCCGCGCCGGTAGGCCGCGGGGCCCGGGTCCGCGCCCGCCGAATCGGGGCCGACGCGGAAGCGACCCGGGTCCGCGTGCAGGATCGACCCGCCACCCGCCGCCACGGTGTGAATGCGCATCATCGGCGCGCGGATGCGCACGCCCGCAACCTCGGTGTCAAAGGCGCGCTCATAGTCGCCCGCGCAATGGGCGACATCGGTGCTGGTCCCGCCCATGTCGAAGCCGATAACCCGGTCGAACCCGGCGTGGCGCGCGGTCTCCACCATGCCGACCACCCCGCCCGCGGGGCCAGACAGTATCGCATCCTTGCCCTGAAACGCCTCGGCCGCCGTCATCCCGCCCGAGGACATCATGAACTGCAGCGTTGGCCCGGCCGCGCCCGCGCCGGTCGCGCCGAGCGCTTCGGCCACGCGGGCCACGTAGCGGCGGAGGATGGGCGATAGGTAGGCGTCCACCACCGTGGTGTCGCCGCGCCCCACCAGCTTGATCAGCGGCGAGACCTCGTGACTGACCGAGACCTGGCCGAAGCTCATGCCGCGCACCATCTCAGCCAAGGCGCGCTCATGCTCCGGGTTCACCCAGGCGTGCATCAGGACAATCGCCACCGCGTCGATGCCGTCTTCGCGCAGGGCCTGAAGATCGCCGCGCAACGCCTCGGCCTCCAATGGAGACTCCATGGCCCCATCGGCGCGCAGGCGTTCGTCCACCTCGATCACCCGCTCATAAAGCTGTTCGGGCAGGATGATCTCCTTGGCGAAGATATCGGGCCTTGCCTGATAGGCGATGCGCAGCGCATCGCGGAACCCGCGCGTGATCAGCAGCGCCGTGCGGTCGCCCTTGCGCTCCAGCAGCGCGTTGGTGGCGACCGTGGTGCCCATCTTGACCGTGCCGATGCGCGCAGGGTCGATCTGCCCACCCAGCAGGCGGCGGATCCCTTCGATGGCGGCATCGTCATAGGAACCCGGATTCTCGGACAACAGCTTCAGCGGATGCAGCGCCCCGTCCGGCGCGCGGCCCACCACATCGGTAAAGGTGCCGCCCCGGTCGATCCAGAAATCCCAGCGTTCTGCCTGTTCCGACATCATTTTCTCCTGCATCACCGGCGGGCGCGCGCCCTCATTCATAAATCGTTGACAAATTGCGGGCGAATCGTCAACCTCTGACCTGACGCCGGGGAAACGGCGCCGGAAAGCCCGCGCTCGCCGGGCCAGACAACAGGGAGTTCAGACCCATGACCATCCTTTCACGTTCGTATCTGCTGGGTGCCGCACTGGTGATGGCCGGCGCGCCCGCGCTGGCCGAGCAGAACTGGGACATGCCCACCCCCTATGGTGACGGTATCTTCCACACCCAGAACATCATGCAGTTCGCCGACGAGGTGCGCGAGGCCACCGACGGCGCCATCGACATCACGGTGCATTCGGGCAATTCGCTGTTCGGTCACGCCGAAATCCATGACGTGGTGCGGCAGGGTGTGGTGCCCATAGGGGAAATCCTGCTCTCGCGGCTGGCCAATGACGATCCCATCTTCGGGGTCGACTCCATCCCCTTCCTGGCCGCCAGCTACGAGGATGCCGAGGCGCTCTGGGAAGCCTCGCGCCCGGCGGTGGAGCAGCGGTTCGAGGCCGACGGGCTGACCGTCCTGTTCTCGGTCCCCTGGCCGGGGCAGAGCCTCTATCTGCGCCAGCCGGTCACCGACCCGGCGGATATGGCGGGGCTGAGCTTCCGGGCCTATAACGTCGCCACCGAGCGGTTGGCCGAGTTGCTTGGCGCCACGCCCACGCAGATCGAGGAAGGCGACATTCCCACCGCGTTTTCCACCGGCCGGGTCGAGGCGATGATCACCTCGCCCTCGACCGGCGCGAATGCGCGGGCCTGGGACTTCACGTCGCATTACATCGACACGCAGGCCTGGCTGCCCAAGAACATCGTCTTCGCCAACAGCTCCGCGCTGCAGGCGCTGAGCGAAGAGCAGCTTGACGCGGTGATGCAGGCCGCCGCCGCCGCCGAAATGCGCGGCTGGGAAATGTCCATGGCCGAAACCGCCGAGAAGATCGCGGCGCTTGAAGCGGGCGGCATGGAGATCATGCAGCCGTCCGAGGCGCTGTCGGCGCGGCTGGCCGAGATTGGCGAGGTCATGACCGCCGAATGGCTGGTCGAGGCCGGCGAGTCCGGGCAGGCGGTGATCGACGCCTTCCGTGGCGACTGACGCAACAGCACCGGGCGGGGACCTCCCCGCCCGTTTTCATTTTCCGACATATCAGCGGAGGTGGGCCATGCGCAGGTCGCTGGACACGCTGTACGGGGCGGCCATGGTGGGCGCCTGCCTGTCGATGGCCGCCATCGCGGTGTTGGTTTTCATACAAGTCATGGGCCGGGTCGTCGACCGGGTGCTGCTGACCTTCGGGTTTTCGCGCTGGGGCATCGCGGTGCCGTCGCTGGCCGAAATCGGCGGCTTCCTGTTCGTGGCCTCGGCCACGTTGGCGCTGGCCTACACCCTGCGCGCGGCGGGGCATGTGCGGGTGACGCTGGCGCTGCGGCTCTTGCCCCCGGCGGTGACACGGGTGCTGACGGTGGTGGTGCTGGCGGCTGCCCTGGCGCTGGCGGTGTTTGCCACCTGGCACATCGGTCTGCGTGCGCTGGATGCGTGGCAATCCGGGCGGGTCAGCTTTGGCCGCGTGCGCATCCCGCTGTGGCTCCCGCAGGTGGTGATGACCACGGGCTTCGCGGTGTTCTGCGTGGCGCTGCTGGACGAGTTGGTGGCCGCCCTTCGGGGCGATCCGTCCTTCCGCGAGGAAGAGATCCGGCGCGAGAGCGAGGGGGCGAAGTGATGGACCTGACGCTGCTGTCGATCATCCTGGTCATCACGCTCTTCGGCTTTCTGCTGCTGGGGCTGTGGGTCGGGTTCGCGTTGCTGGCCGTGGGGCTGGTGGCGATGGAGCTTGCCTCGCACGCGCCTGCGGGAACGGTGCTGGCCACGCGGGTCTGGGGCTCGCTCAACGTCTGGGACCTGACGGCCTTGCCGATGTTCATCTGGATGGGGGAAATCCTGTTCCGATCGCGGCTGTCGTCGGACATGTTCGCGGGGCTGGCACCGTTCACGCGGCGCCTTCCCGGGGGCCTCTTGCACGTCAACATAATGGGCTGTGCGCTGTTTGCCGCCGTCTCGGGGTCTTCGGCAGCGACCACGGCGACGGTGGGGCGCATGTCGCTGCCAGAGTTGAAGGCGCGCGGCTATGACCCGCGCATCGCCATCGGCACGCTGGCGGGCGCGGGCACCTTCGGCTTCCTGATCCCGCCGTCGATCATCCTGATCGTCTATGGCGCGGCGGCGGATGAGAGCATCGCCCGGCTGTTCCTGGCGGGCGTGCTGCCGGGGCTGATGCTGGCGGCGCTGTTCGCGGGCTATGTGATGATCTGGTCCACCATCAACCGCAAGTCCATGCCGCCCCCGCCCGAGAAACCGGCCCTGCGCGAACGGCTCCGCGCGCTGGGTCTGTTGCTGCCCACCGTGCTGCTGATCGTCGCGGTGATCGGCTCGATCTATGGCGGGCTCGCCTCGCCGACCGAGGCGGCGGTGGTGGGCGTGGCGGGCGCCCTCATGATTTCGGGGCTGACGGGCGGGCTGGACCGGCTGAGCTTCATCGCCAGCCTGCGCGGGGCGGCAATCACCACCTGCATGATCGCCTTCATCCTGGCGGGCGCGTCGTTCCTGACCGTGGCCATGGGCTTCACCGGCATCCCGCGCCTGCTGGCGGCCTGGATCGGCGAGCAGGGGTATTCGCAATTCGCGCTGCTCACGGCGCTGTTGCTGTTCTTCATCGTGCTGGGGTTCTTTCTGGACGGCATCTCCATCGTGGTGCTGACCACCAGCGTGATCCTGCCCATGGTGATCGCCGCCGATATCGACCCGATCTGGTTCGGCATCTTCCTGGTGCTGGTGGTGGAGATGAGCCAGATCACGCCGCCGGTGGGCTTCAACCTGTTCGTTCTGCAATCCATCACCGGCCGCAACATTTTCGAGGTGGCGCGCTATGCGTTGCCCTTCTTCCTGATCCTTGTCCTGGCCACCGCCATTCTGGCCCTGTTTCCGGAGATCGCGCTATGGCTTCCCGGCACGATGATGAGCCGCTGACCCGTCCCGAGCCCCCTCTGGGACCGCCCGAGATCGGTCCGGTGGTCAGTTCCGCGCATCTGGCCAATTCCTCGCTGCCCGCGCTGTCGGAGGTGGAGTTTGCCCTGACCATGGCGAACAACGCCTTCCAGCGCTGGATGGTGCGCTGCATGGAAGCGGCGGGCGGACCCGCCATGTCGCCGTTGGAGGTGCTGATCGTGCATCTGGTCCATCACCGCGAACGGCCCAAGACGCTGGCCGACATCTGCCTGGTGCTGAACATCGAGGACACGCATCTGGCCACCTATGCCATCCGCAAGCTGGTCGGCCACGGGCTGGTCGAGGAAGGGCGCAAGGGCAAGGAAAAGACCGTGCGGATCACGGACCCGGGGGCGGCGCTGTGCCAGCGCTACGGCGAGGTGCGCGAGGCGCTGGTGGTGCGCGCGGCGCGGCAACTGGGCCATGACCCGGCCGACATCAGCCGCGTGGCGGCGCTGTTGCGCACGCTTTCGGGCGCCTACGACCAGGCGGCGCGGGCGGCGGCGGCGTTGTGAGGGGGGCTGCCTTTCAAGCGTGGACGCCTGTGGCTGGCGGGGATAGGGGGGCTGTCTGCCCCCCTCTTCGCCTGACGGCGAATTCACCCCCCGAGGATATTTCTGCACAGATGATGGGGCCATGCTGGTCGCGTTTCTGAGCGCCTGCGCGCGCCATGGCCGGTGGTTTCTGGTGGCTGGGCTGGTGGCGGGGATCGTGCTGCCGGCGCTGGCCGAGGCGATGCGGCCGCTGATCGCGCCGATGGTGGTGTTCCTGCTGTTTCTGGCCGTGCTGCGGCTGGGGCCTGCAGGGGTGCGGGCCGGGTTGACGGGGCTGCGCGGTGCGGGATTGGCGGTGCTGGGGCTGCAACTGGCGCTGCCGCTGGCGGCGGTGGCGGTGTTCGCGGCTTTCGGCTGGCTGGGCCATCCGCTGGCGCTGGGGCTCGTGCTGATGCTGGCGGCCGCGCCGATCACCGGCAGCCCGAACCTGGCGATCCTGACCGGGGCGGACCCGGCGCCCGCGTTGCGGCAACTCGTACTGGGCACGGCGCTCCTGCCGCTGACGGCGCTGCCGGTGTTCTGGTTCATCCCGGCCTTTGGCAGCCCGGCGGCGGTGATCTGGGCGGTGGTGCAACTGCTGGGGCTGATCGCGCTGGCGGGGGGGCTGGCGCTGGCGCTGCGCGCGGGCGGCGTGGTGGCGGGCAGTGTGCAGGCGCAGGGCGCCATGGACGGTCTGGCGGCGATCACGCTGGGGGTGGTGGTGATTGCGCTGATGTCGGCGGTGGGGCCGGCGCTGATGGAGGGTGGCGCGGTCTGGGTGACGCTGGCGGTGGTGATGGCGGCCAACCTGGTGCTGCAGATCGGCGTGAGCGTGCTGGCCCCGCGCGGGGCGCCACAAGCCGCGCCCGCGATGGGGATCACCGCCGGGAACCGCAACGTGGCGCTTTTTCTGGGCGTTTTGCCGGAACCAACGGTGGACTTGCTGCTGCTGTTCATCGGCTGCTATCAGGTGCCCATGTATTTGACGCCCATGCTGCTGGGGGGGTGGTATCGGCGGTTGGCGCGGGGCGGGGAACGCTAGGGGCGTGCGAAAA
>SKMI01000260.1 GCA_007121115.1 Paracoccaceae bacterium
CGGCACCCTTCGCGGGCGCTCACGCGCGCGGTCGACCGGCTGTCGCGTCCAGCCGTGCCACCGCCCAGCGGGCGGCATCGGCCACCGCCGGGTCGGGGTCGTCGCAGCGGGCTTGCGCCGCCGTGCGCAACTCCGGCAGGCCGGAATTGCCAATGGCATAGAGCACGTTGCGCACGAACCGGTCGCGCCCGATCCGCTTGATGGGCGAGCCCGAGAAAAGCGTCCGGAAGCCCGCGTCATCCAGCGCCGCCAGCTCTGCCAGCCGGGGCGCGGTCAGTTCGGGGCGCGCGCGCAGGCGATGCTCGGTCGCCCTTTGCGCAAACTTGTTCCAGGGGCAGACGGCCAGACAATCGTCGCAGCCGTAGATGCGGTTGCCAAGGCCGGGGCGCAGGTCTTCGTCCACCGGGCCGCGGTGTTCGATGGTCAGGTAGGAAATGCACCGCCGCGCATCCAGTTGAAACGGCGCCGGAAAGGCCTGCGTGGGGCAGATGTCCAGACAGGCCGTGCACCTGCCGCAATGCTCCCCTTCGGGCGCGTCGGGGGGCAGCGCTTCGGTGGTAAACAGCGCGCCCAGGAAGAACCAGTTGCCAAGTTCCCGCGACAACAGGTTCGTATGCTTGCCCTGCCAGCCCAAGCCCGCCGCCTGCGCCAGCGGCTTTTCCATCACCGGGGCGGTGTCGACGAAGACCTTGATCTCGCCCCCCGCCGTTTCCAGCAGCCAGCGGCCCAGCCGTTTCAGCCGCTTCTTGACCGTGTCATGATAGTCGCGCCCCTGCGCATAGACGGAAATCGCGGCCCGGTCGGGGTGCGAGAGCACCGCCATCGGGTCATGCTCGGGTGTGTAGAGTTCGGCCAGCATGACGACCGACCGCGCCTCGGGCCAGAGCGCCGCCGGATCCCCGCGCCAGCCCGTGCGCTCGGCCATCCAGCCCATCTGCCCGTGGCGGCCAAGCTCCAGGAAGCGCGCCAGCCGGGCCGGGGCCTCGGGGATCGCATCGGGGCGGGTGACGCCCATCCCGGCAAAACCTTCGGCCAGTGCCCGGTCGTGCAGGGCGGATTTCAGCGCGTGCGGGTCCATGCCCCCCATCTAACCCCTGCGCGCCCCGCCGGAAACCGCGCACTGGCCCCGGCGGCAGGGTTCGGTTAACCATTGTCGCGCAAGCTGGCAGGGGAAACGTTGGGGGGCTCGATGATCCGCGACCTGCGCGGGGTGATCGAACGCGAACGCGCCGATATCGGCATCTTCCTGACCCTGACGCCCCCCACCAAGCCCATGACGTCCGAGGCCGCCAGCGCCGGGCAATTCGAGATGGAGGGGTTTCACCCCGTCCCGCGCATCCAGATCGTCAGCATCGACGACGCGTTGCAGTTGCGCGACCGGGCGGTGCGGCTTCCGGCGCGGCGCGATGACACGTTCAGGCGCGCGAAACGCGAAGGTGCCACGGGGCAGGGCAGCCTTGACCTCTGACCGCCCGCTGTTTCGGCTCCCGGCGCGGGCCGGTCAGATGGTCGCGTTCACCGAGCCGCCGTCCAGCAGGATGTTCTGCCCGACGATATAGCCCGCGTGCTGCGAGCACAGGAAGGCGCAGGTGGCGCCGAATTCCTGGGCCGTGCCGTAGCGCCCGGCGGGGATCGCGGCCTCGGACTTGGCGCGGGCCTCTTCGAAGCTGATGCCCTGCGCCTGCGCGGCGTTGGTGTCCAGCGCCACGGTGCGGTCGGTGGCGTGCGCCCCGGGCAGCAGGTTGTTGATGGTCACGCCATGGGGCGCCACCTGACGCGCGGTTCCGGCCACGAACCCGGTCAGCCCGGCGCGTGCGCTGTTCGACAGCCCCAGCGCCGGGATCGGTGCCTTGACCGAGCGCGAGGTGATGTTGACCACCCGCCCCCAGCCGCGCGCGATCATCCCCGGCAGCGCCGCCTGAATCAGCGCGATGGGGGTCAGCATGCTGGCATCCAGCGCGGCGATGAAATCATCGCGGTCCCAGTCGCTCCAGAGCCCCGGCGGCGGGCCGCCGGCGTTGGTGACCAGGATATCCACCGCGCCCGCGGCCTCCAGCACCCGGGCGCGGCCCTCGGCGCTGGTGATGTCGGCGGCAACGGCGATGACCTCGACCCCGTGGGCGGTGCGGATGGCTTCGGCCGTGGCTTCCAGCGCCTCGGCGCCGCGGGCGTTCAGGATCATCGTGGCGCCTGCCGCGGCCAGCGCCTCGGCGCAGCCCCGGCCCAGCCCCTTCGATGACGCGCAGACCAGCGCCCGCTTGCCGCTTATGCCCAGATCCATCTCGGTCCCCCCGCTGAAACGCTCTGCCGGACAAGCGCCGCGCCACCTGCGGGCGGCGCCTCTGTCCGTGCGCCGGGAGGTTGTGTCATCCATCCCGGCGCAGCGTTCGTATGACAGGGCAGGACCTACTGCAAGGGGCGCCGCCCGCAGAGGGATGGCCCGAAAAGGGATGGACAGGGCGGATCATGAGCCAAAACGCGCCAAGGCTGGAATTCTGGTTCTCGACCGGGAGCACCCACAGCTATCTCACCGCCTACCGGATCGGCGCGGCGGCATCCGAGGCCGGGGTGACGCTATCGCTTCACCCGTTCAACATGGAGGCCGTGCGCGCTGACGCGGCAGACTGGCCCTTCGCCGAGAACACCCCCCGCACTATGCACATGTGGCGCGATATTGCGCGGCGCGCCGCGCTTCTGGGTTTGTCGCCACGCCTGCCCGCCCCCTATCCCGCGCCGCATGCGCGCATGGCCGACAGCATCGCCTATGTGATGGACAAGCGCGGGCTGGGGCTGGAATGGCTGCGCAGCAGTTACCGCGAGTGGTTCGAACACGGCCTGCCTCCGGGGACCGAAGCCGCGACAACGAACGGGTTGCAGGCGCTGGACGTGGATGTGGAGGCGGTGCTGAAGGAGGCGAATGCCGTATCGACCGTGCTGGCGCTGGAGACGGCATCGCGACGGGCGCGCAAGCTGGGTATATTCGGCGCGCCCAGCTTTCTGGTGGGAGACGAGGTGTTCTGGGGCGATGACCGGCTTGAGGATGCGCTTGCATGGGCCAAGGGGGCGTGGTTGTAGGAGTGCAGGCGCAGCGCAGCACCAGGTGTGCGGCACAAGGGGGTGGGCAATGGCTGTGCACCGGGCAGCGCGGGCGCTGTGTCATCGCATCGGGGACCGAAGCCATGTCCAATACCCCACCATTCCGATGCCAGGTCTTTGCCGCCGACATGATCGGCGTGATCTCAGGTGCCGCGCAGGGCGAGCCGCTGCGCCCGCCGCCCGAAGTCTTTGCCGGCGATATCTATCGCCTCGCCCCGGACGCGGCGCCTTTGACGCTGGCGCTGGATACCGGCGCGGAGCCGCCGGTGGTGGCGCCGGGCTCTGCGGTGGGCCGCGCGGGCGAAGCGGTCG
This sequence comes from Paracoccaceae bacterium, assembly GCA_007121115.1. Classification (GTDB taxonomy): domain Bacteria; phylum Pseudomonadota; class Alphaproteobacteria; order Rhodobacterales; family Rhodobacteraceae; genus Rhabdonatronobacter. Next base: position 3,409 of record SKMI01000260.1, read on the forward strand.
CCGCGGCCGGGCGGCTGACGCTGATGGCGCCGGACGGGGCGCGGGTCACGCTGGAACTCTTGCGGGTCGGCGACGCGCTGCTGGCGCTGCCGCTGAGCCCGATGCGCGCGCGGCTGGACTACACGCTGATCGCGGTCGACGATGCGCCGGAGGGACTGCGGCTGTCGGATCTGGCCTGCGCCAGTTTCGTGCGCGGCACGCGGATCGCCCGCCCCGGCGGCACGCTGGCACAGATCGAGGATCTGCACCCCAGCGACATGGTGCTGACGCGTGATAATGGCGCGCAGCCGCTGCGCTGGCTGGGCCGCACTGTGCTGCGGGCCGAAGGGGCGCTTGCGCCGGTGGAATTCGCCCCCGGCGTGCTGGGCAATGCCGATGTGCTGCGGCTGAACCCCTATCACCGGGTGTTCCTGTATCAGCGCGGTGCGGGGCGGCTGACCGGGCGGGCCGAGGTCCTGGTGCAGGCGCGGTTCCTTGTGGACGGGGAAAGCGTGCGCCGCCGCGAGGGCGGGTTCGTGGAGTATTTCAGCCTCGCCTTCGACGCGCACGAGATCGTCTATGCCGAGGGCACGCCGGTCGAGAGCCTGCTGGTCAGCCAGGCCATGGCGGCCCGGCTGGAGCCGGGCATGGCCGAGGAGTTGCGCGACCGTTTCCCGGGTCTTGCCCAGCACCCGCATATCGCCACCGAGCCCGATACCGCACCACATCTGTTGCGCGCCAGCGCCATGCCCCCGGTCCGTGACAAGGGCAATTGATCAACGACAACTGATCCGGGGCGTCTCTGTCCGGTGGCCTCCGTGGTGCGCCTGATCAGCCGGTTTCCCCCAGGACAGAGGCGCTCCCGCCCGTCTTCCGTCGGCTGACGCCTCCGTCATCCCGTTGGGCCGGGCGCACTCCCGGTCCCGGGGACCTTCTTTGCAGAGAAGCGGGCCTGACGGCTCGCTGCCTTCGGCGAGGGTATTTCGGGCAAGATGAAGACAGAGCGCGGAGTGATGTCGGGTGGCGCAGGGTGATCGGGAACGGGTGTAGCCGGTGCGCGTCTTTCCGCGGCTCTCCCCGCGACCCCCAGGACGTTGGCCTTTGCGCCGGGTTCGGCGGCGACCAACCCGGCTTTCCTCTTCCCGCCGCCGTGACCCAACTGGCCCCGCGCTCGACCCTCGGGGTATCCAGTCTTGCGGCCAAGATGGGGCTGGCATCCGGGCCGCGGCAGGACCATATTCCGCCAAAGGAGGCGCGCATGGAACACGACAGGAGCCCCGAAGCGGCGCTGGCATGGCACCGGGCCGGGCGCGGCGCGGCGCTGGCAACGGTGATGCGCACCTGGGGTTCCGCGCCCCGGCAGGCGGGCGCCCAGCTTGCGGTTTCGGGCGCGGGCGAAATGATGGGCTCGGTCTCGGGCGGCTGTGTCGAAGGCGCGGTGGTGGCCGAGGCGCTGGACGCCATCGACGATGGTGCCCCGCGCGTTCTTTGCTACGGGGTCAGCGATGACGATGCCTTTGCCGTCGGGCTGGCCTGCGGCGGCACCATCGAGGTACTGCTGGAACCCGTGGCCGACACCGCCCTGCCCGAGGCGATGCTGGCCGAGATCACCGCCGCCCGCGCCGCGCGCCATCCGCTGGCGTATGGCGTGCACCCCGAAAGCTGGGCGCGCCGGCTGATCCGCGGTACCGACCCGGCGCTGCCCGCCGAACTGGCCGCACGCTTCCGCGCCGACCGCTCCGGCCCCGCCGAGGATGGCGAGGTGATCACCCTCTTCAACCCGCCCCTGCGGCTGATCGTTGTGGGCGCGGTGCATATTGCGCAGGCGCTGGTGCCCATGGCGCGGCTGGCGGGCCATGACGTGACGGTGGTCGACCCGCGCGCGGCCTATGCCACCTCGGCGCGATTCCCGGGCGAGACGCTGGTCGAGGACTGGCCCGATGAAGCGCTCGCCAAGCTGGGGCTGGACGCGCGCACCGCCGTGGTCACCCTGACCCATGACCCCAAGCTTGATGACCCCGCCATTGCGGCGGCGCTGGACGCGGAGGTCTATTACCTCGGCTGCCTGGGTTCCACCCGCACCCATGCCAAGCGGTTGGAACGCCTGCGCGCGGCGGGCCGGGACGAGGCCGCGCTGGCGCGCATCCACGCCCCCGTCGGCCTGGATATCGGCGCGCGCACCCCGGCCGAGATCGCCGTTTCGGTGCTGGCGCAGATCACCGACACCCTGCGACGGCGCTGAGAGAGGGGGCTGGATGGAGTTCGGCGAGGTCTTGCTCGATCAGGCCGCGGGCGCGGTGCTGGCGCATTCCGTGGCGCTGCCCGGGGGGAAGCGGCTGCGCAAGGGGCGAGTGCTGGAGGCCGCCGACATCGCCACCCTCCGCGACGCGGGAATCGCCGCGGTGACCGTGGCGCGGCTGGCACCTGGCGATGTGGATGAGGACGCCGCCGCGAAACGCCTCGCAGGCGCGCTGGTCCCGGACCCCGAAGCCGCCGGGCTGGAATTGCGCGCGGTGGGCACCGGACGCGTCAACATCCTGGCCACTGATCCCGGGATCGCTAGGGTCGAAGCCGCGCGCATCCACGCCATCAACCGCGCCGACCCGGCGATCACGCTGGCCACGGTGCCTCCCTCGCAGCGGATGGAACCGGGCGAGATGGTCGCCACGGTCAAGATCATCGCCTACGCCGTCGCGGGTGCCGCACTGGCGCGCGCCTGTCATGCGGCGCAGGGCGGGCTGGCGTTGGCGCGGCCCGTGTTGCAGACGGCGGGGCTGATTCAGACCAGCGTCGGCGGACCCGAGAACCCGGACAAGGGCCGCGCGGTCACCGCCGAGCGGCTGGAGCGGCTGGGCGTCGCGCTGGCGGGCGACGTGGTGGTGCCGCATCGCGTGGAACCGCTGGCCGAGGCCCTGGCCGAGACGCCGGGCGCGGTGCTGCTGATCCTCACCGGCTCGGCCACCTCGGACATCCGCGACGTGGCGCCCGAGGCGCTGCGCGCCGCTGGCGGCACGGTGGCACATTTCGGCATGCCGGTGGACCCCGGAAACCTGCTGTTCATCGGCGACCTGCACGGGCGCCCGGTAATCGGCCTGCCCGGTTGCGCCCGCTCCCCGGCGCTCAACGGCGCCGACTGGGTGCTGGAGCGGGTGATCTGCGGCGTGCCGGTGGCGGCCGAGGAGATCATGGCAATGGGTGTCGGCGGCCTGCTCAAGGAGATTCCCACCCGCCCGCGCCCGCGCAGCCGCAAGGGTGGGCCATGAGCGTGCACCCGGTTGCGCACGCGCACTGCAGATGCTGAGCTCGAGACTGCTGACAACCCAAAGAGAGGACCGCGCGCCATGGCAGACTGGTTGAGGCCGACCCTGATCCTGGGCGCCGTGGCGGTGCTGCTGGTGCTCAACGTGCTGGAATTCCGTGCCAAGCGCCGCGCCGATGCCGCCGAAATGGCGCGGTTTGCCGAAGATGACAGCGCCGAGGCGTGGTTTGCCCGCAAGCGCCACGCGACCCTTCAGAACATCGAGCAGGTGCTGCACATCATCAATACCGTCCTGATCGCCATCCTGATTGCCCTGCTCACCGCGTGACCCCGGCGCACCTCTCCAACGCAGGGACCGTGAAAGGAGACCTTCCATGAACATCCTTGTCTTCGGGGCCGCAGGCGGATCGGGCCGCGCCATCACCGCGCGGGCGCTGGCCGCGGGCCATGACGTCACCGGCTTTGTTCGGGACGCCGCGCAACTGGACGCCGCGCCGGGGCTGACCATCGTCACGGGGGACGCGACGAACCCCGAGGATATGGCCCGCGCCGTGGCGCCGGGGCATGATGCCATCATCCTTGCGCTCGGCGAGCGGCCGGGGGCGGTCGACTGGCTCCCGGGTCTGCGCCACAGGCAGTCGCGCGGGCTTTGCGAGACCGCCACACGGCACATACTGGCCGCCCTGCCCGACGACGCGCCCACGCGGCTGGTCGTCATCACCGCCTATGGCGTGGGCGATACCCGCATTCTGGCGCCATGGTATTTCCGCTGGTATCTGCGGCTCTTCCTCGGCCCGCTGATGGATGACAAGCAACGGCAGGAGGCGCTGCTGAAGGCGAGCGCGCATGACGTTCTGCTGGTCCAGCCCGTAGGTCTGACCGATGCCCCGGCCAGCGGCGACTGTCTGGCAAGCGCGGAGGGCGCGATACGTAGCCAGCAGGTGTCCCGCAACGATCTGGCACGGTTCATCGTGGATGAATTGCAGGCGCGGCGCCATCTGCGTGCGACCGTAGCCTTTTCGGGCTAGGTCTGCCGGGGCCGACACCAGATGATGGAGATACCCCATGTCCGATGACGCAAGCGCACCGCACCTTGATCTGCGCATCCGCAAGCAGGCGCTGGTGCTGGAAGACATCCACCATGACGGCGGCCCCGCCCCCGACACCCCGCAGCGCAAGCTGGCCATGGTCAGCGTGATCGCCAACCCTTTCGCTGGGCGCTTCGTGCCCGATATCCTGCCGTTCGTGGAGGTACTAAAGCCGCTTGGGCGCGCCATGGCGGAGCGGATGGTGGACATGCTTGGCGGCGATCCGGGCGCGGTGCAGGGATACGGCAAGGGTGCTATCGCAGGCGCGAATGGTGAGCTGGAGCACGCCGCGCTCTGGCACGAGCCCGGCGGCTGGGGAATGCGCGCGGTGCTGGGCACGGCGCGGGCGATCGTGCCATCCACCAAGAAACTGGGCGGGCCGGGCACGCGGCTCGATGTGCCGGTGACGCATGTCAACGCCTCCTACGTGCGCAGCCATTATGACGCGATGGAGGTCGGGCTGAACGATGCCCCGCGCGCCGACGAACTGGCCGTGATCCTGGTCATGACCACCGGCGGGCGGGTCCATGCCCGTGTCGGCGGGCTGCGGGCCGAGGATATCTCGGCCCATGACGGTTTGCGCTGAGGGGCGGCGACTCAGTCTCCGGTGCGAAACGCCGTCCGCAGCGTGTCGGTGTAGTGGATCAGGGTCGGTGCGTTGCGGCCCGCAGCCTCGGTCAGCGCTGCGCCGAAAGCTTCGGCCGTGTCCGGTTGCGCTACCGTCCAGCCACAGGAGCGAGCGATGGTGCACAGATCCGGGGTCAGGATGTCCACGCCCAGCGGCGGCACGTTCTGTTGCGTCATGGCCGCCTTGATCTCGCCATAGCCCTGGTTGTCATAGAGGCACAGGATCACCGGCACCCCCGCCTCGGTGGCGGTGGTCAGTTCGCCCAGCGTGAACTGCAGCCCGCCGTCGCCCATCAGCGCCACCACCGGCGCGCCCTCGGCCAGCGCGGCGCCGATGGCGGCGGGGAGCGCATAGCCCAGCGTGCCGAATCCGGTGGCGGAGTTGAAATACCCCCCGGCCCGCGCCGCCGCGAAGCCCAGGTTCCCGGCATAGACGGCCTGCGTTGAGTCGCCGACGATCAGCGCACCGGGCAACGTGTCACGGATATGGTCAAGGAGCGCGAGGTCGCCACGCATGTCCGGGCCCAGCGCATCCAGCCCGGCCTGCGCGCGGGC
>SKMI01000107.1 GCA_007121115.1 Paracoccaceae bacterium
GACACCGTGAACCAGATCGCCCTTCACCGCGATTTGCTGCCGATAACTCTTGCCGCGTCCGTTCGAGACCCGCCCCGTGATCGCGCCGTCCAGCAGCGGCTCGACCGACGCAACAAGACCGCGGCGAACGTAATCGCGTGCCCGCTGCAGTGTGAGCGCGTCAAAGTGGTCCTTCAGCCGAATATCCATGCGCTCCCCTGGCAGGTTCTGATGGCGACCCGGCGCCGTTTCAGTCTCGAAGGCCGCGATGTGGCGTTCGTCAGCCCCGCCGCGCGCCCAAGTCCTGCCCGATTACGCCGAGGGGTCAAGGCGGCGGGGCGCGATCTCCGCCAGGAGATGCCCTCGTTGACCAGGTCGAAAGCCTTCATCGGGCATTGTTCGGCGCGCATCATCAGAGCAGCGCTGCGGAAATTAAACCGCGCAAGCTTCGGCGCAATTGCCTTATAGGCGGCCGTGTCGCTGACATAGTCAGCACGGTTCTCTCGGAAAAGCCGAACACCGCGTTCACGCAGTTCGGCAGGATAGGCGGGGGTATATTAATTCTTCGTCATAGGGCTCATCCTTTGAGTAATATACTCTCCGGTAAACCCGGGGCGGTTCAGCAATGCAGCGACTGTTTGGTCCGATGATGACAGCTTGACCTGGTGGTGCGAAAGGCGAATACGCGGCGGTGCGTCGGGGCTCCAGACGGCCCATGCGGGCCCCTGCGTTGAAAGGTTGAGCCTCGGCTGCATGATGATGGAACGTGCATCAGGTGCTCCGGACCCGTGGCGGCGTGCCCTGACCAGCCGCGCTGTCTATCGGCGCGCCACCTCGGCGCGCCGCGGTCATCATGAGGGGCCCGGTTGTCAACCTCTCACGGTGCGCCAAAGCCGCCGATGCGGCGCGGCGCGGCGCCGGCGTGGGGCGGGGGCGCAGGGCTGCTGGGTGCAGCGCGCACCGCCCGTGACAATTCAATCCCGGCTGCGTGCCTCGAACCGGGGCAGCATCGCCGAGAAATCGCGGCCCTTGCCGTCCTCGGCCTCCACGAATTGCGCGTAAAGCTCGGCGGCCCGGGCGCCCATTGGCGTATCCGCGTCGGCGGCCTCGGCGGCCATCTGGCTCAGGCGCAGGTCCTTGAGCATCAGTTCGGCAGCGAAGCCCGGTTTGTAGCCGTTGTCGGCGGGCGATTGCGGGCCGACCCCGGGGGCGGGGCAATAGGCGTTCATGGTCCAGGAATAGCCCGAGGAGGTGGAGACCACATCGAACATCCGCTGGCGATCCAGTCCCAGCTTGTCGGCGAGGGCGAAGGCCTCGCAGGTGGCGATCATGGTCACGCCCAGGATCATGTTGTTGCAGATCTTGGCCGCCTGGCCCGCGCCGGGGGCGCCGCAATGGACCGCCTTCTGACCCATGATCTCGAAAAGCGGCGCGACCTTGGCAAAGGCCGCCTCGGATCCGCCAACCATGAAGGTCAGTGTCCCCGCGGCAGCCCCGCCGACGCCGCCCGAGACAGGTGCGTCCAGCGCGCCCAGCCCCTTGGCTTCCGCCTCGGCTGCCACGGCGCGGGCGCTGTCCACATCAACGGTGGAGCAGTCGCAGAGCACCGCGCCGGCGTCCATGGCGGGGATCACCTGCGCCGCCACGGCGCGCAGGATATCGCCGTTGGGCAGCATGGTGATGACCACTTCGGCACCCCTGGCAGCCGCTTCGGCGCTGTCGGCGGCGCGCACGCCTTCAGGCATGGGTGCGGTCAGGTCGAAGCCCGTCACGTCATGCCCTGCGCGGGCCAGATTGGCGGCCATCGGCCCGCCCATGTTGCCCAGTCCGATGAATCCGATCTTCATGCCCGCTCCTCCTCGATGTCGAATGTCAGTTCCGCTGCGCCCAATGGGGCCAGCATCGCGGCGACCTCGGCCTCGGTCACGGCCTTGATGCTCTCGTGCCGCCAGCGCGGGCTGCGGTCCTTGTCGATGATCGCAGCGCGGATCCCTTCCAGGAAATCGCCCCGCTCCATGCTGCGCCAGACCCAGCGGAATTCGGCGCGCAGCGCGTCGCGGATGGTGGCGTCAGGCCCCAGCGCACCGATCATGGCGGAAGCGCAGGCGAGGCTGAGCGGGCTGTTGCGTCTGAGCGCCTTGAGCGCCTGCGCCTCTCCTGCGCCTTCGGTCGCTTCCAGCCGCGCCATGATCGCGGCCACCTGAGCGGCCCCGGAGCCGGGGGCTTCATAGGCGGCCAGCAGGTCGGTCGCTGCGGCCAGCGGGCTTTCGGGGGCGGGCTGCGCACCAGCGGCGATGCCCTCCGCATCCCCGGTTTCGCACAGCCGCGAGACCAGCGCGGGCCACTCCGCGCGTGGAATGAAATGGTCGGCAAAGCCCGCGAAGATTGCGTCCCCCGGGCCTATCCGCGCCCCGGTCAGCCCAAGATGCAGCCCCAGCCGCCCCGGTGCGCGCGCCAGCAGGCGCGAGCCGCCCACATCCGGGACCAGCCCGATCCCGCATTCGGGCATGGAAATCTGCGTGTCCTCGGCCACCACCCGGTGGCTGGCGTGGCAGCCATAGCCCACGCCGCCGCCCATGACGAAGCCGTGCAGGAAGCTGACCACCGGCTTCGGATACTCGGCGAGAGCCGCGTTCATCCGGTATTCATCGCGCCAGAAGGCGCGCCCGGCGTCGAAATTCCCGGCCCGGCCCTGTTCATACATATAGGCAATGTCGCCCCCGGCGCAGAAGGCGCGGTCCCCGGCGGCATCCAGGATCACCAGCGCCACGGAGGGGTCATCGCGCCAGCGGGTCAGGGCGGCGGTGGTCTCCACGCACTGCGCGTGGGTCAGCGCATTCAGCGCCTTGGGGCGGTTGAGCGTCAGCCGCCCGGCGCGGCCTTCGGTGCGAACGATCAGTTCCGGTTCCATTCAGCCCCTCTCGGCCAGCAGCGCGCGCGCGGTGATCAGGCGCATGATCTCGTTCGTGCCTTCGAGGATCTGGTGCACGCGCAGGTCGCGCACGATCTTCTCGATCCCGTAATCGGCCAGATAGCCGTATCCGCCGTGGAGTTGAAGGCACTGGTCGGCCACGCGGCTGCCGGTCTCGGTGACCAGCTTCTTGGCCATGGCGCAGAAGCGGGTGGCATCGGGCGCGCCGGTGTCAAGCTTCCACGCTGCCTGGCGCAGGAAGGTGCGGGCCGATTGCAGCTCGATCTCGAGGTCTGCGAGGCGGAACTGCAGCGCCTGGAACTCGTCCAGCCGTTTGCCGAAGGCGCGCCGTTCGCCCATGTAGGCGATGGTTGCATCCAGTGCCGCCTGTGCGCCGCCAAGGCTACAGGCGGCGATGTTCAGCCGCCCGCCGTCCAGCCCGTTCATGGCATAGCGGAAGCCCGCGCCTTCGTCGCCGATCAGGTTGTCGGCGGGGACCGGGCAGGCGTCGAACTGCACCTGCCGGGTGGGTTGCGACCGCCAGCCCATCTTGTCCTCCAGCCCGCCGAAGCTGAGCCCCGGCGCGCCGTTCTCCACCACCAGCGCCGAGATGCCCTTTGGCCCGGCCGGCCCGGTGCGAGCCATGACGATATAGGCATCCGAATAGCCGCCGCCCGAGATGAAGGCCTTGGTGCCGGTGAGGCTGTAGCCCTCGTTGGTGCGATCGGCCTTCGTGCGCAGCGCGGCGGCGTCCGATCCGGCGCCGGGTTCGGTCAGGCAGTAGCTGAGCACGGTTTCCAGCCCGATGGCGGGGGTGAGGATGCGGGACTTGAGGTCGTCGCTGGCGAATTTGTCCAGCATCGCGGTGCACATGTTGTGGATCGACAGGAAGGAGGCGACCGAGGGGCAGGCCATGGAGAGCGCCTCGAACACCAGCGTTGCGTCGAGGCGGCTCAGCCCGGTGCCGCCGGAGTCTTCGGACACATAGAGCCCGCCGAAGCCCAGTTCGGCGAGTTTGGGCCAGAGATCGCGCGGGATGGTGCCCTCGGCCTCCCAGGCACGGGCATGGGGGGCAATGGCGTTCTGGCCCACGCCATGGGCCATGTCGAAGATCGCCTGCTGCTCTTCGCTGAGCGCAAAATCCATGAATGTCTCCTCCGGTCCCGCCCTTTGGCCCGATGGGTCTGGGGCAGCGATTTGAACGGGTGTTTAATTACGGATTCTTGCGAGAGTTTTGCAAGTGCCGGACCGAGGGGCGCGCGGATTGCGTCGGCTGAGCAGGAAAGGGGTGCTCCCGCCGGTCTTCCGTCCGCTGACGCGTCCGTCATCCCGTTAGGCCGGGCAGCGCGCGCAAGCGCGCGCTGCCGGGGGCGCTGCCCCCGGACCCCCGGGAGTATTTTTCGGCAAGATGAAGCATGGGCGAGACGGGCAAGAGGTCTGCTGGGGCCGGGGCGCTTGCCGCAGAACGCGTGGGCCAGCCTGGGATCAGTTCCCGACCACGCTGCCGAGGATGCCGCGGATCGTGTCTTCGATGGCGCCACCGAGGCCGCGGTCGCCCGGAGGCGTGGGGGCAGTGGGGGGCGTGACCGGTGTGGGCGCCCATGGCTCGTCCCAGGCCTGCGGGTCCGCTTCGGGCGCGTACCAGTCCTGGGGATCGCCGTCCGAGACGGGGGCGTCCCACTCCGGTTCTTGCGGTTCGTCCATGGGCAGGGGGTGCGGGGTCAGGCCGCGGTGCACGCGGGTCATGGTCTCGGCCCAGATATTGGCGGGCAGGCCGCCGCCGGTCACGCCGGTCAGGGGCGAGTTGTCGTCATAGCCCATCCAGACCCCGGTGACATAGTCCGCGGTGAAGCCCAGGAACCAGGCATCGCGCGCGCCCTGGGTGGTGCCGGTCTTGCCCGCGACCTCCCAGCCCGAAAGTTGCGCGCGCCCGCCGGTGCCGTTTTCCACCACCTGATGCATCATCCAGGTCAGGCTGCGCGCCGATGCTTCGCTGATCACCCGATCGCCGATCCCGCCCGCGCGGCCCATCAGCGGCTCCGACTCGCCCAGCAGACTGAGTTCGGTCAGACCATAGGGGCGCACCGCCGAGCCGCCGTTCAGGATGCCCGCATAGGCGGCGGTCATTTCCAGCAGGGTGGATTCGGAACTGCCCAGTGCCAGCGCCGGCCCGTCGGCGAGTTCGCTTTGCAGCCCGAAGCGGTTGGCCACGTTACGCACCTGTTCGCGGCCCATGGCTTCGGACACCCGCACCGCGGGGATGTTGAGCGAACGCGCCAGCGCTTCGGTCAGGGTCACCATGCCGCTGAATTCATTGGTGTAGTTGCGCGGCGACCACGGGCCCGAGCCGGGGATGTTCAGCGTCAGCGGCGCATCCTCGACCATGTCGAACGGCTGGAAGCCATTTTCCAGCGCCGCGGCATAGACGAAGGGCTTGAAGGCCGATCCGGTCTGGCGACGGGCCTGGGTGGCGCGGTTGAATCCGCCGACCACGTTCTCGCGCCCGCCGATCATGGCGCGCACGGCGCCATCGGCGGACATGACCACGATCGCGGCTTCGGCCTCGGACCCGGCGCGGACGCGGGTGTCGAAGACATGCGCCAGCGCCTCTTCGGCGGCCGTCTGGATGCGCGGGTCGAAGGTGGCGCGGATCAGCACATCCTCGGTGGTTTCGCGGGTCAGCCAGGAGGGCGCGGCGGTCATCAGCCAGTCCGCGAAGGCGCCGCCCTGCCGCTGCTGGGCGCTCTCCGAGAGTGTGGCCGGGTGGGCGCGGGCCTCGGCGATTTCATGGTCACGCAGGTAACCCTGATCCGCCATCAGCCCGATCACCAGATTGGCGCGGGCCTGCGCGCGCGCCAGGTTGCGGGTCGGCGCGTAATAGGACGGGGCGACCAGCAGTCCGGCCAGCATCGCCGCCTCGGGGGCGTTCACTTCATTGGCGGAGCGGCCGAAATAGCGTTGGGCGGCGGCCTCGAACCCGCGCGCGCCCGCGCCCAGGAAGGCGCGGTTCATGTAGATGGTCAGGATCTCGTCCTTGGAGAATTTCCACTCCAGCGCGAAGGCGTAGGGCAGTTCCTGCAATTTGCGCCAGACCGAGCCACGGCGGCAGTCGGCTTCATAGGCGGCCTCGGACGCCCATTCGTCGGGGTCATAGGGCACGCCGAGACACAGGAGCTTCGCCACCTGCTGGGTGATGGTCGACCCGCCCGCACCCTGGAAGGCGCCGCGTCCGGCCGCCAGGTTCGACCGGATCGCGCCGACGATGCCGCGCGGCGACAGGCCGAGATGGCTGTAGAAGCGCCGGTCCTCCACCGCGATGATAGCGTTTCTCAGGTGCGGGGATACGGTGTCGGCGGTGATGGTGCCACCAAAGCTTTCGCCGCGCCAGGCGAAGACCTGCCCGTCGGTGTCCATCATGGTGACCGACCCGCGCGCGCGACCGTCCAGCAGTTCGTCCAGCGGTGGCAGGGTGGTGTAGAAGTAGAAGGTGGCGAGCGCGAGAATGGTGGCGGCGACGGCGGCGGCGCGCCAGGTCACCCCCCAGACGATCCGCCAGACAAATCCGATCAGACCGGCGCAGAAGCGCGTAACCACATTGCCCCGGCGGCGGGCTGAGCGCGCGGATGGGCGGGCGGCCCGCGACGTCCTGCGCGATTTTGCCGACGGGGCCGCTTTCGCACTGCGCGCGGCGCTGCGCTTGCCAGAGCGTCGCTCGGCAACCAGCGGTCGGGACCTGCGATCGCTATCCTTCATGAACTGTCATGTCCTGCGCCGGTGAGCGCAAAGCCGAAAGAACCTGACTCGACATGCGCCAATACTGCTCACATATTTTTCCACCAAGAGTATCGCAAGCGCGCTGCAGTGTCGACCACGGCCAAAATCGCAGGGGCGCGGCTTTTGCGGTGACCGGATCACTCCGGATCGCGCGATTCGCCTCCATGCTCCGCTTAAAAAAAGTGCAAAAACATTAAGAAGTGCAAAAATTACGCAACCAACCCGTGATCGGCCGCCTGCCTTTGCTGCGAATTGTTGCGACATCGGTGCGCAGCGGACTGAATATCCAGCGTGCGACCCACGAGGTCCCGGCTGCAACAGAAGGGGAAACACGTGAAATTCATCATCGCCACGATCAAGCCGTTCAAGCTCGAGGAGGTGCGCGAGGCGCTCACCGCCCTGGGCGTGCGCGGCATGATGGTTACCGAGATCAAGGGGTTCGGCGCACAGTCGGGGCACACGGAAATCTACCGTGGCGCCGAGTATGCGGTGAACTTCGTCCCGAAGGTCAAGCTCGAGATCGGTGTCTCTGACGCCATGGCGGATGAAGTCGTCGAGACGATCCGCAAGACCGCTGCCACCGGCAAGATCGGTGACGGCAAGATATTCGTGCTTGATCTGGCCAAGGCCATGCGCGTGCGCACCGGCGAAACCGATGACGAGGCGCTGTGAGAACGGCGCGGTTCACTGACACAACAGACAAGGACTCGTATCCGATGAAACTGACAAGATTCCTTCCCCTGGTGGCCGCGGCGGCGCTGGTGCCCAGCCTCGGTCTGGCCCAGGAGGCCGAGGAGGCGGCCAACGGCATGGAGACGCTGGGCCTGGAGATGGTCTTCATCTTCAACTCGCTCCTGTTCCTGATGGGCGGCTTCCTTGTGTTCTTCATGGCCGCAGGTTTCTGCATGCTGGAAACCGGGCTGGTCCGGTCCAAGAATGCCACCATGCAGCTGACCAAGAACGTGGCGCTGTTCTCGCTGGCCTCGATTGCCTATTTCGTGGTCGGCTTCAACCTGATGTACCCGCTGGGCGACTGGGTGATCGAAGGCTGGATGGGCGGCGTGTCGCCGACCGTGCTGGAGCCGGTGGGCGTGCCCTTCGAGGAGCTCGATGATGTGGAATACGCGTCCATCGGGTCGGACTTCATCTTCCAACTGATGTTCTGCGCCGCTACTGCCTCGATCGTTTCGGGCGCCGTGGCCGAGCGGATCAAGCTGTGGCCCTTCCTGATCTTCGTGATCTTCCTGACCGGCATCCTGTATCCCATCCAGGCCTCCTGGAGCTGGGGCGAAGGCTGGCTGGACGAACTGGGCTTCCTGGATTTCGCCGGGTCGTCCATCGTGCACAGCGCCGGTGGCTGGGCTGCTCTGGCCGGGGTGATCGTGCTGGGTGCGCGGGTTGGCAAGTATGGCTCGGACGGGCGTGTGAACGTGATGCCGGGGTCGAACCTGCCGCTGGCCACGCTGGGTATGTTCATCCTGTGGCTGGGCTGGTTCGGCTTCAACGGCGGCTCGCAGCTTGCCATGGGCACGGTGTCCGATGTCGCCGACGTCAGCCGCATCTTCTCCAACACCAACACCGCCGCCGCCGGCGGGGCCGTGGCTGCGCTGATCCTGTCGCAGCTTCTCTACAAGAAGCCGGACCTGACCATGGTGCTTAACGGCGCGCTGGCGGGCCTCGTTTCGATCACCGCCGAGCCGCTGACCCCCGGTCTGGGCATGGCCACGCTGATCGGTGCCGTGGGCGGCGTGATCGTGGTGCTCACCATCCCGATGATGGACAAGTTGAAACTGGACGACGTGGTCGGTGCCATTCCCGTGCACCTGTTCGCCGGTATCTGGGGCACGCTGGCCGTGGTTCTGACCAACCCGGATGCGACCATCGTCAACCAGGTGATCGGCATCGTGGCCATCGGTGCGGTGATGTTCTTCGGCTCGCTGGTCGTCTGGCTGATTCTGAAGGCGATCATGGGCATCCGTGTCGGCGACGAGGAACAGATCAGCGGTCTGGACACCACCGAACTGGGCATGGAGGCCTATCCCGACTTCTCGAAGGGCTGATCCTCTCCTCCTATCCCGAAAAGCCCGCGAGCGGAACCCGGACCGGAAACGGTCCGGGTTCTTTCATCTCTGTGGTGGTGATCTCGGAAGCAATCGGCACTTCCGGCACTGCGCGCCCGGGACCCGGCGCGCCCCACCCTCCCGCCCGCGC
>SKMI01000091.1 GCA_007121115.1 Paracoccaceae bacterium
GCTTTCGCGATCGGCAGCGCGGGCGCGGGGTTCGGGGCGACCGTGGCCGGGCTGCGCGGTGGGTTGGGCTCGGCCTCGGTGGTGCTGGGCGGGAGCGTGCACGTCGGTGCGCTGGTGGCGGTGAACGCGCTGGGCGCGGTGACAGTGGGCGACGGGCCGCATTTCTGGGCCGCGCCTTTCGAAATGGGCGCAGAATTCGGCGGGCTCGGCGCGGCAACGCGCTTTCCATCCGCCCTGCCCCCGCGCACCAAGCGGCCTGATGGCGCGACGACCATCGCCATCGTCGCCACCGATGCCGCGCTGGACAAGGCCGGGTGCCAGCGCATGGCCACCGCCGCTCATGACGGCATCGCCCGCGCCATCGTCCCCGCGCACACGCCGCTTGACGGCGACCTGGTGTTCGGAGTGGCCACGGGTCAGGCCGGGGATGGCGCGGCCCCCGACCCGCTGCTGCTGGGCCATGCCGCGGCGCTCTGCCTGTGCCGGGCGATTGCGCGGGGCGTCCACGCGGCGGCGCCCTCGGGCGGGATCGGACCTCCAAGCTGGGCCGAGACATTCGCCGGGCGCACCTGACACGCAAGAACCGGATCGATCCCCCACACCCGGCAGGACCGCGCCTGTGCGACAGCACAGGCAGCGCCCTCGGGGCGTGCAGGGTGGGTGGGTGGGTGCGGCCCGAGGGCGCTTCAACCCCGCCACACCAGATAAATCAGGCCGCCTTCACTCCCGCAACACTGCTCAGCAGCGCGTGCAGGGTCACCGGATCGTTGTTGGCCCGCAGCTTTGCGCAGACGGCGCTGTCGCGCAGCGTGCGCGAGACGTAGGCCAGCGCCTTCAGATGGTCCACACCTGCCTCGCGCGGCGCGAAAAGGGCAAAGACCAGATCGACGGGCGCCTTGTCCACCGACGCATAGTCGCAGGGCTTTTCAAGCTTGATGAACACGCCCAGCACCTCGGTCACGCATTCGATCCGCGCATGGGGCAGCGCCACCCCGTGACCCACACCGGTGGAGCCGAGGCTCTCGCGTTCCTGCAGACTGTCGAGCGCGACATCCTCGTCGATGCCATAGGCGGCATGCGCCACTTCGGCGAGGGTCCGGAACAGGCGCTTCTTGCTGGTCGAATGCGTGACCACCCGAATCGATTCGGGTTTCAGCAGACGCGACATATCCATGAAAGCCTTCCCTCTCGGGTTGCCCGGAACGGCCCTTGCAAGGGCCGCGCGGGACCGTGGGTCACTGCTGCGGATCGATCCAGCCGATGTTGCCGTCATCCCGGCGATAGACGACATTCAGCCCGCCATGCCGTTCGTTGCGGAACACCAGCACCGGCGTTTCGGACAGTTCCATCTGCATCACTGCCTCCCCGGCTGACAACGCGGGTATCCGCGTTTCCATCTCGGCGATGATGACCGGCTGCAGGCTCTCGGGCTCTGCATCCTCGCCATCCGCTTCCGGGGCGAGGATATACTGCGGCGCTCCGGCGAATTCAACCGGGGCGCTGCGCTGGCGGTGATGATCCTTGAGCCGACGCTTGTAACGGCGCAACTGCTTGTCCATCTTGTCGAGGCACTTGTCAAAGGCGGCATAGATCTCGACGGCATGCGCTTTTGCCTGCGCGGTCAATCCGGTGGAAAGGTGCACCGTGGATTCGCAGACGAATTCATGCGCGTTGCGGGAAAAGACGACCAGGGCATCGGTGGGGCGCTGGGCGTATTTTTCCAGCATTTCGCCCATCTCGGTCTTGACATGCGTCTGCAGTGCCTCGCCCACGTCAATCTGTTTGCCGCTGATCTGATACCGCATGGGCCTTTCCTTTCTGAGATGTGGCTTCGGCCTTGCCGATATCCGACAAACCCTTGCCACCGTTGGTCATTCTTTGCGTCCAGTTGCGCTGGAACCGCGCCCCGGACGCGATTGCCCGGCGCTCGGACGATCCCGGAATGCGCATCGCGTCCCGGTATTTGGCGACAGTTCGCCGGGCGATGTCAACGCCCTCGTCGGCGAGGCGCTGCGCAATCGCCGTATCCGAGAGCGGTTTCGTCGCCGCTTCATCGGCGATCAGCCGCGCGATCCGGCGGCGCACCACAGTTGCCGCGGGTCCGGACTGGCCCTCGGTGCCGGGCGCCGGGGTCGAGAACAGGGCCGCCAGCGGCCAGATCACGCCGTTCGCGGCCAGGGTCTTGTCCTGGATGGCGCGCCCGACCGTGGACGGGTGCAGGTCCAGTTCGGCCGCCAGCGCCTGCCGGGTCAAAGGCCGCAGATGATCCGGCCCGTCGGTGAAAAAGCGGTGTTGATGTTCGATCAACGCCTCGGCGATGCGCGACAGGGTGGTGCGGCGAAAGTTCATGGCCGCGATCAGCGCCTCGGCGCGGGCCAGGTGCTCGGGCGCAAAGCCCTCGGCCCGGGCGCGCCTTGCGAGCGCCGGATCGAGCGACAGTTGCGGCAGGCGGTCGCGCGGCACCTCGGCCACGAGCGCACGGCCGGGCCGGGTCGTGATCAGGATATCGGGCGGCGCGCTCTCGACCGGCGCGTCATCGGCATCGATCGGGCGGGGTTTCAAGCGGCGCACCATGTCGGCGCGTTCTGCGGCCGTCGCGCGGTCGGTGCCCATCGCCGATGCGGCCTCGGCCAGCGCGCTGCGCGCCAGCATCGGCAGGGCGGCGACCGTTGCCGCGGCAGCGACCGGGTCAAGACCCATGTCACGCAACTGCAACGCCAGACATTCGGGCAGTGACCGCGCGCCGATCCCGGGCGGATCGCATCGCTGCACGGCATCCAGCGCCGCCTGTACCTGTGCGGGCGGGATCCCCGCGGCCGCGTAGCGTTCATCGATGTCGGCGGCAAGATAGCCGTCCGGGCCCAGTTCCCCCAGCAGCGCCACTGCAATCCGGCGCACGGACGCATCAAGGCCCATGCGCGCGATCTGGACCTGGAGCGCTTCCAGAACCGACACCTCGGGCGCGCGCAGGTCCGACACGGGCATCTCGCCGTGCGACGCCGCTACTTCGGGAAACACACAGCGCAGGAACGGGTTGACGCTCACCTCCTTGCGGAGTTCGTCGGCCAGATCGGCCGCCCCGAGGCGGAGAAGCCGCAGCCCCTCGCGCAGGCCCGGAGCCAGCGTCGTCGATCCCCGGACACGCAATTCCAGCCCGGGACGCGCGCTGCCGCTCATGGACGCCCCTCAGGACATGGTGAAGCGATCTCCCAGATAGACCCGGCGCACATCGGCATTTTGCACAACCTCGGCGGGTGTTCCGCTCATCAGAACGACCCCGTCGTGCAGGATATAGGCCCTGTCCACGATCTCAAGCGTTTCGCGCACGTTGTGGTCGGTGATCAACACGCCGATGCCGCGGGTCCGCAGATCGGCGACCAGTTCGCGGATCTCGCCCACGGCGATGGGGTCGACTCCGGCGAAGGGTTCGTCCAGCAGCACGTATTTCGGGTCCGAGGCGAGACAGCGCGCGATTTCCGCCCGCCGCCGCTCGCCCCCGGAAAGCGCCAGCGCGGGGGCATCGCGCAGATGCGCGATGGAGAATTCGTTGAGCAGTTCCTCAAGCCGGTCGCGCCGCCGGAACCGGTCCGAATGGGTCAGTTCCAGAATCGCCATGATGTTGTCGGCCACGCTGAGGCCGCGAAAGATCGACATTTCCTGCGGCAGATAGCCGATGCCCAGACGCGACCGGCGATACATGGGCAGGCCGGTGGCATCCGCGCCGTCGATGCTGACGGTGCCGCCCTCGTGGCTGACCAGCCCGGCGATGCAGTAGAAACACGTCGTCTTGCCGCAGCCGTTGGGGCCCAGAAGCGCCACCACCTCGCCCCGGCCCAGGCTGAGCGAGAAGTCGCGGATCACCACCCGGCGCTTGTAGCTCTTCTTCAGCCCTTGCACCCGCAGCCCAACGCCCACCTGCTGTGTCTGCACGCCGGTTCCATCCATGGCGATCAGCGCCCGGGCTGGAGCAGGGTGCGCACGCGGCCTTCCATGGTGCCCTGACCGGTGTTCAGGTTGACCTCCAGCCGATCCCCCGAAACGATGCTGGCGCCCTGGGTCAGCAACACATCGCCGGTCATGACCACCAGCCCCTCGGGCACGCGGTATTCGGCGTCCTGCGCCTCGGCGGCCTCGTCGTCGGTGACCAGCGTCACCCCGCCCGAGGCCACGAGCCGCGAGATGCGCTGCCCGCTGTTCCCGTCGCCGCCTGCAAACACGATGCGGATGGTCTCGGCCGACAGGCGCAGCCCGCCTTGCGCGATCATGGCGTTTCCGGAAAACACGGTCTCGCCGCTGGCCTGGTCGACGCTCAGACGATCGGCGGTCATCTCAACCGGGGCGTCGGTATCGAAGCGCGCCCCGCCCAGGGCGAAGCTGGTTCCCTGTGCCTGCGCCACATCCGGCATAAGCAGCGCACCGCACAGCAGCACGGCCAGCAATGGTATGCGCGACGGTTTCCGCAGCATGGGCGTTGGCTCCTTCACTCCCGGACGCTGTATATCAGCTTTACCGCGCCCCTGAACACAAGAACATAGGTTTCGGCCCCGTCTTCGGCCCCGTCCTTGGCCGCGCGCAGGGTCATCGTATCGGCGCGCAAATCGCCTGCAGGGGCCCGGCCCCGCACATCGCCGATCCCGTGCAGGACCGTGCGGTCAAGCGCTGCGGTCATGCGGTCCATCCGCAGCTCATACGCCCCGTCCGAGGAAAAGGTGACATCGCCTTCCATGCTCAGCAAATTGTTCGGCTGGTCCAGAACCCCGCTGCGCGCGGCGAATTCGGCCATCTGCCCGGCATCGCTGCGCAGCGTGCCCAGCACGCCGGAGAGGTCCAGCCGCAGGCCACGGTCCGGATCGGCGCGGGCGGTTTCGGCGCGCACGGTCAGCGCCGCGCCATCATCAAGCACCCCGGCAAAACGCGCATCGGTGATCCGCGGCTCGCGCACCAGCGCCTCGATGTCCACGGTCGCCATCTCGACCGCGCGCTCGGGGTCGATGCTGCGCGAGATCAGGAACACCGTGGACATCAGCACCAGCGCACCGAGGGGGAGTGCCACCTTCAATACGGCAACAACGCGGGAATGGCGGTCCGCCATGAACGGGTCCAGGTTGCGAAACGGTCAATGCGCGAAGATATCCGTTTCCGGCCAGCCCGCAAGATCGAGCGCAGCCCGCGTCGGCAGGAAGGCGAAACAGGCCTGCGCGAGTGCTGCGCGTTCCTCGCGTTCCAGCATCGCATCCAGCGCTTCGCGCAACCGGTGCAGGTGGAGCACGTCCGAGGCGGCATACTCCTGCTGCGCGGGGCTCAACGTCTCCGCCCCCCAATCCGAGCTTTGCTGCTGCTTGGAGACATCCACACCCAGCAGTTCCGACAGCAGATGCTTCAACCCGTGCCGGTCGGTATAGGTCCGCACCAGCTTCGAGGCGATCTTGGTGCAATAAACCGGCGCTGTAACCACGCCAAAGGCATGGGCCAGCGCGGCAATGTCGAAGCGGCCGAAGTGAAACAGCTTCAGCACCTTCGGGTCGGCCAGCATCCGCACCAGATTGGGCGCCATGGTCTGCCCCTGCGCGATCTGGACCAGATGCGCCTGCCCGTCCCCACCCGAAAGCTGCACCACGCAGAGCCGGTCGCGGATGGGGTTCAAGCCCATGGTCTCGCAATCGATGGCCACCACCGGGCCCAGGTCCAGCCCGTCGGGCAAGTCGTGCTGATGCAGATGGATGCTCATGGCGGGTCCTTCGGGTCGGCCGGGCTGATCACGGGGACGGGGATCGCCACCAAGCCTGTTTTCAACGACGCCGCCTCAAACCGCCATCAGGCAGGGAATCGGCGCGCGCAGGCGCGATACTGTCCCGCAGAACCCGCCAATGTCCAGCACGGGCGCCTTGACCCACTGTGGATTGCCTCCGCAAGCACTCGCCCCGGCAGGACGCGATCACCACGCTCCGCAGTGAGCTTGATTTCTGCCCGAACCGCGCGCGCAGGGTGCGGCGCGCTGTTGGGGAAGTATCCTTGCGGCACCGGCAGTGCCTTATCT
This sequence comes from Paracoccaceae bacterium, assembly GCA_007121115.1. Classification (GTDB taxonomy): domain Bacteria; phylum Pseudomonadota; class Alphaproteobacteria; order Rhodobacterales; family Rhodobacteraceae; genus Rhabdonatronobacter. The sequence goes on from SKMI01000091.1 coordinate 6,038, forward strand.
GCGGGTCGAACTATCCGGACCCAGCACAGCACCGATTGTCGCCCGATTTGCCAGGACCCGGGCAAGCCGATAAGGAAAGGCTGATGGGAAAAGGGGATGACCTTATGACCTTTCTGCGGATTCTGCTTCTGTGGCTCACCATTGCCATGCCCGCTTCGGCGCAGTCGCTGTTCTCGGAGGGTGCTGACGACGCCCCCGCGTCTGGCGAAGCGGCAACGCAGCTCATCGAGATCCTGCGCGACGAAACGGCGCGCGAGGAACTGATCCGCCAGTTGGAGGCCACCGCCGAAACCCCGGCCACGGCAGCGCCCGAGGCCGAGCCGGAACCGCAGATGTCACTCGCCCGGCAGATCGCCGAATTCACGCGCGCCGGGGCCGAGGGCGTGACCGCGCAGCTTTTCGAGGTGGTCGGCACGCTGACCACGGCCGTATCGGCGCTATCGGAGCTCGAGCGGCTGAACTGGGCGGAACTCTCGGGCGCGGTGAGCGCGCTGCTCTTGGTGGCGGCGGTCACGCTGGGGCTGTTCTTCGTGCTGCGGATGCTCGGCAATCTGATCTTCAAGGCCATGGCAGCGACAAAGCACGACCGGCACTGGCTGTTCTCGCTGGTGTTGATCACCGGCTCCAGCCTGATTGACGCGCTGATCATCGTGCTGGCCTGGGCAGGCGGCTATGCCTTCGCGCTCTACATCGGCGAGGCGGGCGGCATGGATTTCCGCCAGAGCCTGTTCCTGAACGCCTTTTTGCTGGTCGAACTGGTCAAGGTGGCGCTGCGCGGCGTGCTGGCACCCAATTTCGGCAAGCTGCGCTTCACCCCCATGAGCGACGAGACCGCCGCCTACTGGTATTTCTGGTCCTCGCGGCTGGTCAGCCTGCTGGGCTACGGGATCCTGCTGGTGGTGCCGATCGTCAATGCCGCGGTGTCCTTTGCCTTCGGGCGCAGCGTGGCGGTTCTGATTGTGGTCACCGCGCTTCTCATCGCCATCCTGATCGTGCTGCAGAACCGCGCCCCCGTGGCCGAGGCGCTGCGAGCGCGCAACGTGCGCGACCCCGAGGATATCATCGGCCGGATCGAAGCGTTCTTCGCCGGGTTCTGGCACTGGCTGGCGATCGCCTATCTGGTTACGCTTTTCGTGGTCTGGACGGCGCGGCCGGCCGATGCGATGCAGTTCATGCTGCTGGCGACACTGAATTCAGTGTTCGCGGTGGTGGTGGGCGTGGTGATCATGGCGCTGATCAGCCGCGCCATCACCGGCGGCATGCGCCTGCCCGCCGATGTGCGCCAATCCATGCCGCTCCTGGAGGAGCGGCTGAATGCCTTCGTGCCCTCGATCCTCAAGGTGCTGCGGGTGCTGGTGGCGCTGGCGGTGCTGATCGCCATCGGGCAGGCATGGCAGGTGATGGATTTCCTGGGCTGGCTAACCACCGAGGTCGGGCGCGATGTCTCCTCGCGGGTGATCTCGGCGGCACTGGTGGTGCTGATCGCGCTGGCGGTCTGGCTTGGGTTGTCGTCCTTCATCGAATACCGGCTGAACCCCGAGGTCGGGCGCCTGGCCACGGCACGCGAGCGCACGCTTCTGGCGCTGTTTCGCAACGCCTTCACCATCGCGTTGGTGATAATGGCCGCCATGCTGGCCCTGTCTCAGCTGGGCGTGAACATCGCGCCGCTGCTGGCCGGGGCCGGGGTGCTGGGTCTGGCCATCGGTTTCGGCGCGCAACGGTTGGTGCAGGACATCATCACCGGTGCCTTCATCCAGGTCGAGAACGCGATGAACGAGGGCGATGTGGTCACGGCTGGCGGGACAACCGGGGTGGTCGAGAAGCTGACCATCCGCTCGGTGGGGCTGCGCGACCTCAATGGCACCTATCACCTGATCCCGTTCAGCTCGGTCGACATGGTGTCGAACTTCATGAAGGGGTTCGGCTATCATGTGGCCGATGTGGGCGTCGCCTATCGCGAGGATATCGCGCAGGTGAAGGACCTGATGCAGAAGGCCTTCGACGTGCTGCGGGACAGCGAACTTGGCGAGCATATCCTCGACGACTTCGAAATCCACGGCGTCTCACAACTGGGCGACTCGGCGGTCACCGTGCGCGGCCGGATCAAGACCGTGCCGGGGATGCAATGGGCCATCGGCCGGGCCTATAACGAGGTCATCAAGCGCGTGCTGGACGAGGCCGGTGTGGAAATCCCCTTCCCGCACATGACGCTCTACATGGGCGAGGGCAAGGACGGCACGGCACCGCCACTGCACCTGCGCCGCGCAGTGGAGAGCCAGGCAAGCAAGCGCTTGCAAGGCCCCGAGCCGGAACCGGACAGCGCCCAAGACGAGGCCCCGGCCGAACTGCGTGTCGATGCCGCCGAACTCGCCGATTCCGAACGCGCGAAGGATTGAGCGGCTTGCCCGCTGCCGGATCGGCAGGACCCGCGAAAAGATAGCGCCACTCGGAACAGAAGATGCCATCCTTGCGACAGCGGTGCGGGGCGGGAATGCCCTGCACCATGTCCTGTGCCCGCGTTTCCGGTCGAAAACGTTGAGCGATTACAGGAGATTCGCAAGATGAATGGTGCCCGGGGGCGGAATCGAACCACCGACACGAGGATTTTCAGTCCACTGCTCTACCCCTGAGCTACCCGGGCACGGGTGCGCGCGCTGGCGCGGGATGGGCGTGTCTTATGCGAGGGCGCGGGCGCTGTCCAGAGGTCGAAACGCAAAATCCAACGGCGAAATCCGGCAGCGCGCCGCTTACTGCAAACGCGTCTTGCGTTCCGCGTTTTCCGCGTCCGGCGCGCGGTCCTCCGGGTGGTCGGGCACAGGGTCGGAAAGGGGGTCGATCGCAGGTCCCGGCAGAGCGTAATCTCCGCGCAGCCAGCGGGCCAGATCGACATCGGCACAGCGGCGCGAACAGAAGGGCGCCATCGCCTTGACCGTGGGTTTGCCGCAGACGGGGCAGCTCATGACCGGCCCAGCGCCTGCGCCAGCGGGATCGACTCGCGTCGGCGCTGCAGTTCGAAATTGCCTAGCGGCGTCCAGCCGGCCAGCGTGACCGCCGGGCCATCGCGCCGGAAGGCCGCGCGCAGCACCTGGTCCAGCGTGGCGCGGTCCTTGCGCGGGACGGGGGCGAAATCGACGATCACCTGCCCGCCCAGGCCCCGCAGCCGCAACTGCCGGGGCAGTTCGCGGACGGCGGCGATGCTGGCCTTCAACCCGGCGGCCGGGGTCCCTTCGGCGGTGTTCACGTCCACGGCGACGAAGGCCGCCGTCGGTTCAATCGCCATGGACCCGCCCCCCGGCAGCGCCACGTGGGCGGCCAGTAGCGCGTCGATGGCCTCGGGAACGCCGTGGTCCGAAAGCGCCGAAGCGCCTTCGGCCACCGCGTCCGGCGGCGGCGTGGTCCAGTCGCGCGCGGCGGCTTCATGCGGGTCGGGTGCGTCCAGAAGCAGTTCCGGCGATCCGTCAGTATCGGTGGCGATGGCCTCGGCCAGCGCGCGCAACGGGGCGAGGTCAGCGTGCAACGCCTCCTCGGTCACGCCTTCGGCGCCCGAGCGCAGGATCAGGCCCAGCGCGGGGTCGGCGCCGTTCATGATCGCCGCGCCCGCCTCCGCCAATCGCGCGGCCTCGGCCTCATCGCGCACCGCGCGCGAGACATTGATACCCGGCGCGCCCGGGGTGACGATCCCGTAGCGCCCCTTCACGGTCAGGCGCGGGGTCACCGGCACCGCCTTGCCCGGTTCGGCCACGCCCGTGACCTGCACCAGCAGCGCCTGCCCGGGGCGCAATCCCTTGGCCTGTCGCAGAAAACCGCTCTGCCCGTCGGGGAGGTCCAGAAACACGCCGCCCATGCCCTTGATCTGCCGTCCCACGCGGCCGCGCAGGATCGCGCCGGGGGCCAGCATGCCCTCGGGCAGTTCGACGAACAAATCCTCCAGCCGCCCGTCGACCAGCCGCGCCGCCACGGCGCGCCCGCGCAGGTGCCCCAGAGCGATCACTACACCCTTCATGCGGGCCCCTTCATGCAAGTTCCGGCGTCAGCGACAACCCCGCCGCGCGCAGCACCGCCGCGGTTTCCGCCGCAGGCAGCCCCATCACCCCGGTGAACGACCCGGAAATCCACGGAATGAACGCCCCGGCGCGGCCCTGGATGGCATAACCCCCCGCCTTGCCCTGCCATTCGCCGCTGGCCAGATAGTCGTTGACCTCGGCATCCGACAGCCGCTTCATCCGCACCGCCGAGACGACGCTGCGCATCCAGGTCCGCTCCGCGTGCCGTACGGCGATGGCAGTGATCACCGAATGCCGCCGCCCGGAAAGTTTGTAAAGGAACGCCGCCGCCTCGCCCGCATCCGCAGGCTTGCCCAGGATCCGGCGGCCCAGCGCCACGGTGGTATCGGCGGTCAGAACCAGTTCGTCCTGCGCAGACGGGATCGCCGCCAGCTTATCGGCCGCAATGCGCTGGCAATAGGCGCGCGGCAACTCCCCCCGCTGCGGAGTCTCGTCAATGTCCGCCGGGCGCACTTCATCCACCCGCGCGCCGATCTGCGCCAGGATCTGGCTGCGGCGCGGGCTGGCCGAGCCGAGGATCAGCCGCATCACTTGAAGCGATAGTTGATCCGGCCCTTGGTCAGATCATAGGGGGTCATTTCCACCTGAACGCGGTCGCCCGCCAGAACCCGGATGCGGTTCTTGCGCATCTTGCCTGCCGTATGCGCGATGATCTCATGGCCGTTTTCCAGCTCGACCCTGAACGTCGCGTTCGGCAGGAGTTCCTTCACGACGCCGGGGAATTCGAGCAGTTCTTCCTTGGCCATGGTCACTCCGTCCGTGTGTCACCCGCCCTCAGCGCGGGTCGCGCCTTAAATGCGCTCGGGACGCGGTTTTTTCAAGCTTTAACTGTCGCGCCCACACGCTTTGCCTGCGTTTCCAGCCGCGCATGCTGTTCCGGCCAGTGGGCGTGGTTGAGGACGCCGCCATCGCGTCGCACCTCGGCGATGGCGTCGAGCGAGACCTCGGCCACCGCCCAGCCGGGCACGTTCAGCCGGGTCTGCGCCAGGATCCCGTCCTCGGGCCAGCCCCGGTCCGGCGGGCCATAGATCGCCGCCGCGCCCACGTTCATGTCCACCGCCGGGCACCAGGGCGCCGGGCCGATGGTGGGGGAATGGACCACAACGCATTGATTTTCCAGCGCGCGGGCCATGGACCCCACCCTGACCCGCGTGTAGCCCGCATAGGTTTCCGTGGCGCTGGGCGCGAGCAGGATCTGCGCGCCCTCCTCGATCAGCGCGCGGGCCAGCAGCGGGAACTCGCTGTCATAGCAGATGACCACGCCGATCGCGCCCAGTGCAGTGTCGAACACCGTCAGGCCAGAGCCGGGGGCGACGTCCCATTCCTCGCGCTCGAACCGGGTCATGATCTGCTTGTCCTGATGGCCGATCACGCCTTCGGGACCATAGAGCACCGCGCGATTCACCGGGCGGCCCGGACCGGTGAAGAAAGGGCCGCTGGGGCCGAGGACAAGCACGCCGTGCTCTGCCGCCAGTCGCGCAAAAAGCGCGTCCACCATGGGCCAGTGGCGGGCGACCTCGTGCAGGCTGGCCTCCAGGTCGGCGGCGACCTCGGCCCCGCCCAGGCTGGCAAGTTCCATGGCGCCGTATTCGGGGAACACCAGCAGGTCGGCCCCCCGCCCGACCGCATCAGTGACCCAGGCGGTGATCTTGGCCGCGTACTCTGCCTCATCGGCGAAGAAATCCAGCGGGTAGGCGGCGGCGGCGATCTTCATAGCGACCTCATCCAGAATTGCAGGGGTTTACGGGTCTCGGTGGCCTCGCCGATATCCTTCCAACCGAACTCGGCGACCACACCCGGCAGCGAGCGATAGCCACGTTTCTGCCAGAAATCATCCAACGGGCGATAATCGGCGGGCCGCGCGGGATGGTCGGCGGGGCGCTGTACTGCACAAAATGCAACATATTTGGCGCCGAGATCGCGCGCATGGGCCTCGCGCATGTCAAAAAACCGATGTCCGGCGCCCTGTCCACGATACTCGGGCAGCAACACCGACTCCGCGCAATAGAAGATTTCCGATAAATCGTATCCGGTGCCATCGAAGGCGGCGGCGAAGTCGTCGGCATGGTCGGTCATCGGCGTCCCGGTGGCCGCGCCCACCAGACGGTCGCCATCGAAGGCAGCCGCCACAATGGCATTCGGGGTGTCGCGATAGGCGGTCAGATAACGCCGCTCATAGTCCAGATCGCCATCATAGAGATACGGCCAGTCCCGGAACACGGCGATCCGCAGCGCGGCCAGATCGTCCAGAACCGGCGCGGCGTCAGTGCCGATCAGGGGCTGGAACCGCAGGGTCACGCCGACACCTGCGCGATCCAGTCCTGCAGGTTGTAATAGGTGGTGACGCGGGTGATCTTGCCGTCCTTCAGCGCAAAGAAGGACCCGGCGGGTAGCACATAGCGCTGGCCGCGCGCCTCGGGCAAGCCCGGATCGGTCTGCAGGTATTCCCCGTGCACGGTGAATTCCGCCGCCGCGCGAGTGCCATCGTCATTGACGAAGATCACCATGTCGCGCAATTCCTCGCGGTAGCTGACCCCCATATGCCCGCAGAATTCGGCAAAGGCCGCGCGACCGTGGCGGACATCGCCCTGATTGACGTGATGCGCCACGTCGTCGCTGACCAGCGCCAGCATCCCGTCCGCGTCACCGGCGTTGAAGGCGGCGAAATAGCGCTCGATGATATCCCGGCTCATGTGTCCTCCGTCGTCTGGCCAGATGTGGGCGGGCCGAAGCGCGCCAGCATGCGTTGCCGGATCTGGTCCCGGGTCTGGCGATAAGCGGCCAGCTTGTCCGCGCGCGCCTCGCCCAGACCCGTGGGGTCCATGATCGGCCAGTATTCCACGTCGATATGGGCGTATCGGGTCAGTTCCAGCGCCTGACGCTGGCTTGCGGGCGACAGCGCGACGATCAGATCGAAGCCCGTGAGGTCATCGCCCCATTGCGCCATCTCCTCGAAGGACCGCGACCGGTGGCGCGACAGCTCCACGCCCATTTCGGCACTGACGGCGATGGAGAAGCCGTCGATCTCGCGGTCGTTGCGGACACCCGCGGATTGCACATAGGCGCGCTGGCCATAGAACTTTTTCATCAACCCCTCGGCGATGGGCGAGCGCACCGAATTGTGGTCGCAGCAGAACAGCACCGACGAGGGGAAATCCTGGCCCATTCAGCCCCCGAAGTGCAGCACGCAGATCAGGGTGAAGAGGCGCCGCGCGGTGTCGATATCCATCTCGGCCTTGCCCTCCATCCGCTCCTGCAGAAGCCGCGCGCCCTCGTTGTGGATGCCGCGCCGGGCCATGTCGATCGCTTCGATCTGGCTTGGGGGCAGGCGCTTGACCGCGTCGAAGTAACTGCCGCAAATCTGGTAGTAATCCTTCACCACTTGCCGGAATGGTCCCAGACTGAGTTGAAATTGTGCAATTTCGGCGCCGTCCTCGGCGGCGATGTCGACCACCAGCCGCCGCTCGCGGATGGCCAGCGCCAGCCGGAAGGGACCGGTCGGCGCGGCCTGCCCGCCCCGCGCGGCCAGAATGAAGCTGTTGTCCTCCAGCAGGTCGAATATGGCGACCTTGCGCTCCTGCTCCACTTCGGGCGTGGGCGCGGGCAGGCCGCTGTCATTGATCTCGATATGGCAGATACGGTTCATCGCCGTCCCCTCGCCTCAGTCGGGTGCCACCTCTTCCACCACCACCAGATCGCGCTCGGACGCGCCGCGCGCATGCTCCAGAGCGGCCTGGTAGGCGGGCGAGTTGTAGCAGGCCACCGCCGCTTCCACCGACGGAAACCGCGCCACCACGTTGCGCGCGCGGTCGCGGCCCTCAAGCTGCACATGCCGCCCGGCACGGGCCAGGAACACGCCGCCATGCGCGGCAATCGCCTCGGTCGCCAGCGCGGCATAGCGGCCATAAGCCTCGGCGTCGGTCACATGGACATTGGCGATCCACAGCGCAGTCATGGCCTCCCTCCGATCACATCCTCGGCGGCTTTCAGCGCGGCTTCGGCCTGCGCGATGTCGGCGCCGCCGCCCTGCGCCATGTCCGGGCGGCCGCCGCCGCCCTTGCCGCCCAGCGCCGTGACCGCCGCGCGGACCAGATCCACCGCCGAGAGCTTCCCGGTCAGATCCGGCGTCACCCCCGCCGCCACCGCCGGTTTCGCGCCCGTATCAGCGATCAGCACCACCGCGCCCGAGCCCAGTTTCGCCTTCATCTCGTCGATCACCGGCGGCAGGTCCTTTCCCGAAACGCCCTTGAGCACCTGGGCGATCAGCTTCACGCCCCCGACCTCGCGCGCCTCGGCCCCGCCGCTGCCGCCGCCGGTGGCCAGGTCCCGGCGCAGTTGCGCAACTTCGTTCTGCAACGCGCGGCGTTCGTCCATCAGTACGCGTACCCGGTCGGGCAATTCGCTTGGCGGGGTTTTCAGCAGCGCCGCCGCCGTCTCCAGCCGCGTGGTCTGCGCGCGCAGGTGATCGAGCGCGGCCTGTCCGGTCAGCGCTTCCACACGTCGCACCCCGGCGGCCGAGGCGCTGTCGCCCAGACAGACAAACGCACCGATGTCGCCCGTGCGCTCGACATGAGTGCCGCCACAGAGTTCGATGGAATAGGTGGCGCCATCCGTGCCCTTGCCGGAATTCGGCAGCGTGCCCATGGAGACCACGCGCACCTCGTCGCCGTATTTTTCGCCGAACAGTGCCTGGGCGCCGATGGCCTCGGCCTCCTCCGGGGTCATGATACGGGTTTCCACGGGGGCGTTCTGGCGGATGAAGGCGTTGACCTCGGCCTCGACCTTGGCGAGTTCTTCGGCGCTTACCCCTTTCGCATGGCTGAAATCGAAGCGCAGCCGGTCCGGGGCGTTGAGCGAACCCTTCTGCGCCACGTGGTCCCCAAGCGCGCGGCGCAGGGCTTCGTGCAGCAGATGCGTGGCGGAATGGTTGGAGCGGATGGCGCGGCGGCGGGTGTGGGCGACTTCCAGCTTGACGGGCGTGCCGCGGCGCAGCGCACCTTCGGTCACGTGGGCCTGATGGATGAAAACGCCGGCGGCCTTCTGGGTGTCGCGCACCTCGGCCTCGCCGCCGTCCCAACGCAGGAACCCGGTGTCCCCAACCTGCCCGCCGGATTCCGCATAAAACGGCGTCTGGTTGACCACTACCTGCACGGCGCCGTCGGCGCTGTCGGCCTCGGCGCCCTCGGCCACCAGCGCCAGCACTTCGCCTTCGGCGGTTTCGGTGTCGTAGCCCAGGAATTCGGTCGGCCCGAACCGGTCGGCCAGTTCCAGCCAGATGGCCGAATCCGCCGCTTCGCCCGAGCCCGCCCAGGCGGCGCGGGCCTTGGCCTTCTGCTCGGCCATGGCGGCGTCAAACCCCTCGACCTCGACCTTGCGGCCCTTCTCGCGCAGCGCGTCCTGCGTCAGGTCCAGCGGGAAGCCGTAGGTATCATAGAGCCGAAAGGCCGCGTCGCCGGGGAGCGTCGCGCCCTCGGGCAGCTTGTCCAGTTCTGCATCCAGAAGCTTCAGGCCCCGGTCCAGGGTCTGGCGGAAGCGGGTTTCCTCCAGCTTCAGCGTCTCCTCGATCAACGGTTTCGCCCGCACGAGTTCGGTGTAATGCGAACCCATCTTCCGGACCAGCGCCGCCACCAACCGGTGCATCACCGGGTCCTGCGCGCCCAGCATATGCGCGTGCCGCATGGCGCGGCGCATGATCCGGCGCAGCACATAGCCGCGCCCTTCGTTCGACGGCATCACCCCGTCGGCGATCAGGAAGGCGGTGGAGCGCAGGTGGTCGGCGATGACCCGGTGATGGATCTTGCCCTTGCCGTCCGGGTCGGTGCCGGTCGCCTGCGCGCTGGCCTCGATCAGCGACCGCATCAGGTCGGTGTCGTAGTTGTCATGCTTGCCCTGCAGAAGCGCGCCGATCCGTTCCAGCCCCATGCCGGTGTCGATGGACTGGTTCGGCAGGTCGGTCATCCGCCCATCGGCGTGCTGCTCGTTCTGCATGAAGACCAGATTCCAGATCTCGATGAACCGGTCGCCATCCTCCTCCGCTGAGCCCGGCGGGCCGCCCCAGATGTGGTCGCCGTGATCAAAGAAGATCTCGGTGCAGGGGCCGCACGGACCGGTGGGGCCCATGCGCCAGAAGTTGTCATCGGTCGGGATGCGGATGATCCGGTCGTCGGACAGCCCCGCAACCTTCTTCCAGATCGCCGCCGCGTCATCGTCGGTGTGATAGATGGTGACCAGCATGCGGTCCGCCGGGATGCCGAAATCGCGGGTCAGCAGCTCCCAGGAAAAGGCGATGGCATCTTCCTTGAAATAGTCGCCGAAGCTGAAATTCCCCAGCATTTCAAAGAAGGTATGATGCCGCGCGGTGTAGCCGACGTTGTCGAGGTCGTTGTGCTTGCCGCCTGCGCGCACGCATTTCTGGCTGGTGGCGGCACGGACATAGTCGCGGTTCTCCAGCCCGGTGAAGACATTCTTGAACTGGACCATGCCCGAGTTGGTGAACATGAGCGTGGGGTCGTTGCGCGGCACAAGCGGGGAGCTGTCCACCACCGCATGGCCGTTGCGCGCGAAATAATCAAGGAAGGTCGAGCGGATGTCGTTCAGGCTTGCCATGCGAGTCGGGCCTTCGGTGGGGTCTGCGTTGCAGACCCGTTTAGCCCTGCACCCGTTGGCTGTCCACTCCCCGCCCGCGCCTGCGCAGACGTCCCATCGGGTGCGCCCACTGCGCGCACCGGCCGATCATGCAATCCTGTGCGGCCCTGCGGTGAACGCAGGGCCAACGTTTGCCCGCGCCTCTCGGCAGCAACAGGGACCGCGGTGCCGACCGGCCAGACTCGCGCGCGCGTCACGGTGGTCGCGCGGCGAAGCTGCCCCCGTGTCGCGCGCCTCTCGGCGCTCAGTCCTCGACCATCGCGCCGTCATCCGCGCTCTGAAAATCCAGCCCATGCGCACCACGGATGCGGTCTTCGATCTCGGTGGCGATCTGGGGGTTGGATTTGAGGAACTGCTTGGCGTTCTCGCGCCCCTGGCCGATGCGTTCGTCACCATAGGAATACCAGGCACCGGATTTCTCCACCACGCCGGCCTTGACGCCCAGGTCCAGCAATTCGCCTGTCTTGGAGATGCCTTCGCCATACATGATGTCGAATTCCACCTGCTTGAAGGGCGGCGCAACCTTGTTCTTGACGACCTTGACGCGGGTGGCGTTGCCCACCACCTCGTCGCGGTCCTTGATCGCGCCGATGCGGCGGATGTCCAGCCGGACGCTGGCATAGAATTTCAGCGCGTTACCGCCCGTGGTGGTTTCCGGGGAGCCGAACATGACACCGATCTTCATCCGGATCTGGTTGATGAAGATCACCATGCAGTTCGACCGCGCGATGGAACCGGTGAGCTTGCGCATGGCCTGGCTCATCAGCCGTGCATGGACGCCCACGCTGCTGTCGCCCATGTCGCCCTCAAGCTCGGCCTTGGGCGTGAGCGCGGCCACCGAATCGACGACCACCATCGACACCGCGCCCGAGCGCACCAGCGTATCGACGATTTCCAGGGCCTGTTCGCCAGTATCGGGCTGCGAGATCAAAAGCTCATCCAGATCGACGCCCAGCTTGCGCGCGTATTGCGGGTCCAGCGCGTGTTCGGCATCGACGAAAGCGCAGACACCGCCCTTTTTCTGTTCCTCGGCCACCGCATGCAGGGTCAGCGTGGTCTTGCCCGAGGATTCGGGGCCATAGACCTCGACGATCCGGCCCTTGGGCAGCCCGCCGATTCCCAGCGCGATATCAAGGCCCAGCGAGCCGGTGGAGGTTGCTTCGATCTCGGCCACCGGGTTGTCGGCGCCCAGCTTCATGATCGAGCCCTTGCCGAACTGGCGTTCGATCTGCGCCAGCGCCGAATCGAGCGCCTTCTGGCGGTCTTGTGCACGTTTGTCGGTCATATCGAGGAGGTTCGCCACTGCCATTGGTCCTGATCCTTATTCCACAGCCTGCCGGGCGCGGCAATCGCTGGTTTGTTCTGTATGCGTTCCCTCGCCCACCATGCGATCAAAACAGGAACATTTCAACAAAAATCGTCCTCCTTCACCTTGCGGCAGGATGGTTAAGCAAAGGTTGATGGCGGTGCTCAAAAGCACGAAGCCCCCGCGAAGGGGGCTTCGGCAATCGCGCTGGCGGCACAATCAGTCAGCGGTGAGCAGCGGCGGCTTGTTGCCGGTCAGCCGCGGCGCGCCGGGTTCGCTCAGTTGCAGGTCGATCGCATCGTCCTTGACCCCCACGCGGACCACGCCACCCTTTGTCAGCTTGCCGAACAGCAGTTCCTCGGCCAGCGGCTTCTTGATGCTTTCCTGGATCACGCGGCCCAGCGGACGCGCGCCCATGCGGTCATCATACCCCTTCTCGGCCAGCCATTCGGTGGCTTCCGGGGTCAGTTCGATGGTTACATTGCGGTCCATCAACTGCGCCTCGAGTTGCAGAACGAACTTCTCGACCACCTTCAGGATCACCTGCCGCGGCAGCGCGCCGAAGCTGATCACCGCGTCCAGACGGTTGCGGAATTCGGGCGAGAAGGTGCGTTCGATCGCCGCGGTATCTTCGCCCTCGCGCCGATCACGGCCGAAGCCGATGGCGGCCTTTGCCAGTTCCGAGGCGCCAGCGTTCGAGGTCATGATAAGAATCACATTGCGGAAATCCACCTGCCGGCCGTTGTGGTCGGTCAGCTTGCCGTGATCCATCACCTGCAACAGGATGTTGTAGACATCCGGATGTGCCTTCTCGATCTCGTCCAGAAGCAGCACGCAATGGGGGTGCTGGTCCACGCCATCGGTCAGAAGCCCGCCCTGATCGAAGCCCACATAGCCCGGAGGCGCACCGATCAGGCGGCTGACGGCGTGCTTCTCCATGTATTCCGACATGTCGAAGCGCAGCAGCTCCACGCCCAGTGTCTGCGACAACTGCTTGGCCACCTCGGTCTTGCCCACGCCGGTGGGCCCGGCGAAGAGGTAGTTGCCGATGGGCTTTTCGGGTTCGCGCAAGCCCGCCCGGGCCAGCTTGATCGACGAGGACAGCGCCTCGATCGCCGCGTCCTGGCCGAAGACCACGCGCTTGAGCGTGCGCTCCAGATCGCGCAGCACCTCGGCATCGTCCTTGGAGACGTTCTTGGGGGGGATGCGGGCGATCTTGGCCACCACGGCCTCGATCTCCTTGGGCCCGATCGTCTTGCGCCGCTTCGATTCGGCCACAAGATGCTGCGCGGCACCGGCCTCGTCGATCACGTCGATGGCCTTGTCCGGCAGCTTGCGGTCGTTGATGTAGCGCGCCGAAAGCTCCACCGCCGTCTTGATCGCATCGTTGGTATAGCGAATCTCGTGGTGCTTTTCGAAATAGGGCTTCAGACCGCTGAGGATCTTGACCGAATCCTCGACCGAAGGCTCCACCACATCGATCTTCTGGAACCGGCGGGATAGCGCGCGGTCCTTTTCGAAGTGCTGGCGGAATTCCTTGTAGGTGGTCGACCCCATGCAGCGCAGCTTGCCGCCCTGCAACGCGGGTTTCAGCAGGTTCGACGCATCCATCGCCCCGCCCGAGGTCGCCCCCGCACCGATCACGGTATGAATCTCGTCGATGAAGAGCACCGCGTCCTCGTGATCCTCAAGCTCCTTCATCACCGATTTCAACCGTTCCTCGAAATCGCCGCGATAACGGGTGCCTGCCAGCAGCGCGCCCATGTCCAAGCTGTAGATGGTCGAATTGGCCAGCACCTCGGGAGTGTCGCCTTCGACGATCTTCTTGGCCAGACCTTCGGCGATGGCGGTCTTGCCCACGCCCGGATCACCCACCAGCAGTGGGTTGTTCTTGCGCCGACGGCATAGCACCTGGATGCAGCGCTCCACCTCGGCGGCGCGGCCGATCAGCGGGTCCACATCGCCCTTGCGCGACCGCGCGTTTAGGTCGACGCAGTACTTGGCCAGCGCGCTGTCCTTTTCCTCTTCCTTGGCAGCGCTTTCGGTCTGCTCGCCCTCGGACTGGTCCGCACCGGTGACCGGCCGGGACTGCGAGAACGCCGGGTTCTTGGCCACGCCATGGGCGATGAAATTGACCGCATCATAGCGGGTCATGTCCTGCTCCTGCAGGAAATAGGCCGCGTTCGATTCGCGCTCGGCAAAGATGGCGACCAGAACGTTGGCGCCCGTCACCTCGGTCCGGCCCGAGCTTTGCACGTGGATCGCCGCGCGCTGGATCACCCGCTGGAACGCCGCCGTCGGCACTGCTTCGGAGCCGTCAATATCTGTCACAAGCGAGGCAAGCTCTTCCTCGATGAAGGTCGTCAGGGTCTTGCGCAGCTGGTCCAGATCGACGTTGCAGGCGCGCATGACCTGTGCCGCGTCAGGCTCTTCCAGCAGCGACAGCAGCAGGTGTTCTAGGGTCGCGAACTCATGCCTGCGTTCGTTTGCAAGCGCGAGGGCGCCGTGGATGGATTGCTCCAGTGTTGTCGAGAACGATGGCACGGTCACGCTCCTGTATCTGGTCGCTGCGTCGGATGGGTCTGCTCATTCCCCGCAACAACTGTGAACCTCTGATATTAAACTTCGGTTTTCTGAGCGCGGCTTCAAGTTTTTTTTCGTCCTGCCACACGATGCCGTGCGCAGCGTGGTATTCGCGCCCGAAAACTGCACATCCCCGGGTGCCCGGCGCTACAGGCGTTCCAGCGCCGCCAGCAGGCGCGCGCGGGCCTCGGGCAGTGGCTTGTCGCCCAGGGCAGGCGCGAGGTGGTGGGCCAGGAAATGCCCCGTCAGATGCAGCCCGACCAACAGCCCGTCCCGGTCCATCGCCCCCGCCCCATCCAGCCCCGGCGGCAGCGGCAGCAGCCGGGGCGCCCAGTCGCCCGCGCCCGCGCGGCTGACCGCGCGCCCCGTGCGCGGCGAGACATAGGCCAGCCCCTCGCTCGCCCCGGTCACCGCGCACCGGCGCAGGTCCAGACCATACCCCGTCTGCGCCAGAAGCGCGAGTTCCCATTGCAGATAGGCCCGGAGCCAGCCATCCTGGCCCAGCCGGTCCAGCAGCGCGCAGCTTTCGGTGTAGAGCGCGGCGTAGGGCTGGCGCTCCGGCAGGGCAAAACGCAAGAGCGCGCAGACCGACCCGAGCGCCAGCAGCGCAAGACGGTCGGTCATCAGCGCGGCGGCGCGCTGGCGCAGCGGTTCGACCGTGAAGCTGCCCAGATGCGATTCCAGCCGCGCGCGCCAGACCAGATCCAGCGTGGCGCCGGGCTGCAGCACCGGCGCCATGCGTCGCCCGCAGCCACCGCGCACCACCCCCGCGCAACGGCCCTGCGCGCGCGTCATCACGTCTATGATCGCGGCGCTTTCGCCATGCCGACGCACGGCCAGCAGCACCCCTTCGTCGCGCCATTCCATGCGTTGACTATGCGCGCATCGGCGCCGGGCGCAAGCGACGCTGCGGCAGCGGCGAATGCCGCTTGCGTTGAGCACGCAGCGCCGTATCGTCGCAGGGCTGGGCATCACGGGCACGACAGATGAGCGAAGCTTCCAGGACCGAGAACCACGAGAGCGCCAACCGCATGGACCCGCGGTTCCGCGTCGTCGCGGGCGTCATCGGGCTGGCCGGGGCGGCGGCGCTGGGCACGCAAGTCTGGCTCAACATCGCTCGCGATGGCACCGGGGTGCTGACCACGGTCTGGGCGCTGGCGGGGTTCTTCACCATACTGACCAACACGCTGGTGGCTGCGACCTTCCTGCGCATCGCGCTGACGGGGCAGCGGCCCGGCTACGGCTGGATGTCCACGCTGACGGTGTCGATGATCATGGTCGCCGGGGTTTATCATGTGATGCTGGCGCATCTTTACCACTTCGTCGGCCTGAACTGGTGGACCGACCAGATGTTTCACACCGTGATGCCCGCGCTGACCGTCTGGTTCTGGCTGATGGAGACGACGCGCCGCGCGCCGCGCGATGGGCGGCCGTCCCTGTGGCTGGCATGGCCTGCCGCCTATGCGGTCTACATGCTGGCGCGCGGGGCAGTGACGGGGTGGTACCCCTACCCGTTCATGGATCCGGTTGCCACGTCATGGGGGTCGGTGGCGCAAGTGCTGGCGATGTTCATCGCAGGCACGGCCGCGCTGGCCTTCGCCGCACACGCGCTGGGACGCGCGATGCCCCTGCGGCAGCCCTCCGGACGCCGGGACCGAGACTGACCGGCACGGCCGCACCCCTCGGGCAACTGGCACAAAGGGTCGGCGTGTGTGTGCTCTTTCCGGGGATCCGGGGGCAGAGCCCCCGGCCCGGCCCAACGGGAGCGGTCGCATCTTCGATGCGGCCAGCGACGGGCGGGAGCCCTCCTTCTCCCCAAGCGCGCCGTCCGCCGCACCGGCAATCCGGCTCAACCCGCGGCTTCGGCCACCTTGCGCGCCTCCAGCGCGTCGATCACGCTGGCCACAACCTCGGTCATCAGCGCCTCGTCCTCGGCTTCCGCCATCACCCGCACCAGCGGCTCGGTCCCCGAGCGCCGGATCAGCAACCGCCCCTTGCCCTGCAGACGCGCCTCGGCCTCGGCGACGACCTGCCGCATTTCCGGGCCGTCCAGCGGGTTCACACCCGGCGTGTGCCGGAAATTGCGCAGCAGTTGCGGCACCGGCTCGAAGCTGCGCGCCAGTTCCGACGCCGCCTGCCCGGTTTCAACCATCGCCGCCAGGAACTGCAGCGCCGCGATCAACCCGTCGCCGGTGGTGGTATGGTCGGTCATGACGATATGCCCGGACTGCTCGCCGCCCAGGTTCCAGCCGCCCTCGCGCATCCGCTCCACCACGTAGCGGTCGCCGACCTGCGTGCGCTCCAGCCGCAGCCCATGCGCGTCCAGAAACCGCTCGAGCCCCAGGTTCGACATCACCGTGCTCACCAGCGTCCCGTCCGCCAGCCGCCCCTCCTCGGCCCAGCGCCGCGCGAAGAGCGCCAGCAACTGGTCGCCATCGGCCATCTGTCCGCGTTCGTCGATGATGATCACCCGGTCGGCATCACCATCGAGCGCGATGCCGATATCCGCCCCGCGCGCCAGCACCTCGGCGGCGCAGGCCTCCGGGTGGGTGGAGCCGCAGCCGTCGTTGATGTTGGTGCCGTCCGGATCGTCCCCCATCGCCACCACCTCGGCACCCAGTTCCCACAGCACCTCGGGCGCGGCCCGGTAGGCGGCGCCATGCGCGCAATCGATCACCACCTTCAGCCCCGCCAGCGTGCGGCCGCGGGGAAAGGTCGTCTTGGCATATTCCACATAGCGCCCGCGGGCATCGTCGATCCGCCGCGCGCGGCCGATGTTGGCGGGGCGCGCCAGCGCGATCTCGCCCTCCAGGATCGCCTCGATCTCGGTCTCGGCGGCATCCGACAGCTTGAACCCGTCCGGGCCGAAGAACTTGATGCCGTTGTCATGATGCGCGTTGTGGCTGGCCGAGATCATGATGCCCAGATCCGCCCGCATGGACCGCGTCAGAAACCCCACAGCCGGGGTCGGCACGGGGCCCAGCAGCAGCACGTTCATGCCGGTCGAGGCCAGCCCCGCCGTCAGCGCCGTTTCCAGCATGTAGCACGACAGCCGGGTGTCCTTGCCGATCACCACCCGGTGGCCGTTTTCGCCATCGGTGCGGAAGTACCGCCCCGCCGCCGCGCCCAGCCGCAGCGCCATCTCGGCGGTCATGGGATGGGTGTTCGCGGTGCCGCGCACGCCGTCGGTGCCAAAGAGTTTCCTGCTCATGATCCCTCCTGCCCCCTGTCCTGATCCATGTCGGGGTCGTTCAATGCCTGCCACATGTCCAGCGCCTGGCGGGTCTCGGGCACGTCATGGACGCGCAGCACCTGCACCCCCTGCCCTGCCCCGTGGATCGCCACCGCCAGCGATCCCGGCACCCGCGCTCGAGCCGGGTCCACCCCGGTGACCATACCGATGAACCGCTTGCGCGAGGCGCCCAGCAGCACCGGAAGGCCGATGTCATGAAAGACCGACAGCCAGCGCAACAGGGTCATGTTGTGCGCGCGCGTCTTGCCGAAACCGATGCCGGGGTCGATCACGATTTTCTCGCGCGCGATCCCGGCGGCAGTGGCGGCGACAACGCGGCCCTCCAGCCAGTCCAGCACCTCGGCCACCACATCGGCGTAGTGCGGATTGTCCTGCATGGTCTGCGGATCGCCCTGCGCATGCATCAGGCAGACCGGCACGCCCGCCTCGGCCACCAGCCCCGCCATCTCCGGGTCATGGGTCAGGGCCGAGACATCGTTGATCATGTCCGCGCCCGCCTCCAGCGCCGCGCGTGCCACGGCGGCGTTGCGGGTGTCGATGCTGATAGGCGTGGTCACACCCCGCGCGCGCAGATCGGCGATCACCGGAACCGTGCGCGCGATCTCCTCGGCCAGCGGCACGGGGGTCGCGCCGGGCCGGGTGCTCTCGCCGCCGATATCCAGGATATCCGCCTGCGCGGCCATGGCCAGCCCGGCGGCGACAGCGCCCGCGCGGTCACCCAGAACGCCGCCATCGGAGAAGCTGTCCGGCGTGACGTTCAGGATGCCCATGATCCGGGGCCGGTCCAGCGTCAGGCCGCAAAGCGCCGGGCGGGGACGGGACAGGCGGTCGCGCTGGGCGGGGTCCAGATCGGTGGTCAGAAGCTGCTCGCGCGTCCGGCGCCCCTCGACGACATCGACCTCCTCGGCCCAGACCCGGGAGCTACCTGCCAGCGGCAGCGCTATGTCATGCCGGGGGGCGGGACGGTCCAGGGCCGAGGTGCGCGGCAGCGGCCGCAGGCGCAGGGTCAAGCCAGCCTCCATGTCCGCGCGCGTCCCTCGCAGGGGGATGTGTCGCAATGCACCAGCAACATCTGTCCGATCAAGCAGAATGTCCCCACCAGATCAAGCGCGCCCTCAGCCCGGCCATGTTTCCAGCGGCATGCGCGTTCCCGCCGACAGCCGCACGCCCGGCGGCACGATCAGCGCCGTCGCCGCCAGCGTCTCGGCCAGCCACAACGCCAGCCCGGGGCCATCGCCCGCCCGATCCAGCGGCCCGTCGGGGCTGTCCAGCACCAGCTTGCCCGGCGCCCAGATCAGGCACTGCCCCTGCCGCAGCGCCCAGTCGATTTCCGTGCGGCTGTCGATCACCATCAGCCGCCGGTCGCGCGAGGCCAGTTTCCAGGCGTTCTGCTCGATGGTCAGCAGGTCGATCCGGCGCTGCACGGCGCGCACCGGGGCCTGCGGGCCGCGCGCCTCGGGCAGGCCCACGCAGAGCACCACCGGCAGACCGCGCGCCTTGAGCGCATCGAGCCGCGCGCCGAAATCGGGCGCCTCGACCATCACGTTGTCCACAAAGGCCACCAGCGGATGCAGCGTGCTTTCCTGCCCGCTGTCACTGACCGCGCGCACGGGAAGCGCGGCGCGGTTGCGCACGATCTCGACCCCCAGCGCGCCGGGGCCGCGGTCCAGCTTTTCGATCCGCACGAAAGCGCGCATGGCC
>SKMI01000016.1 GCA_007121115.1 Paracoccaceae bacterium
CACGCCCCGAGCGCGCCACCCGCTGGCGCGGGCGGGGTGCGAATCGGACTGCCAGGCCGGTTGTTCCCGCCCGGCGCGGGCGCTCTTTCTCTTGAGAGCATGCAACTGAGCGCCTGCGCGCCCGCCGGTCAGGACATCATCGCCGCGGTTTCGGCGCGCAGGGTGTTCATGATCCGCACGAGTTCGGCAGTAATGCCCGGTTCGGACAGCGCGTGCCCGGCCAGTGGCACCAGATGCAGGCGGCTTTGCGGCCAGGCCCGGTGTAGCTTCCAGGCCGATACCGGCGGGCAGATCATGTCATAGCGCCCCTGCACGATGGTTCCCGCCACGCCCGCCAGCCGACCGGCATTGGCGACCAGATAGCCGTCATGCTCGAAGAAACAGGCTTTGCGGAAATAGTGGTTCTCCAGCCGTGCAAAGGCGCGCGCGTATTCGGCGGGCCCCTCTGCCCCGACCATGCTGCGCGTCTCGATCGCCGCCAGCGCGTTCTCCCATCCCGCCCAGGCGCGGGCGTGGCGGGTCTCGGACAGGATGTCGCCCGAAAACAGCCGCCGCGCATAGGCGGCGATCAGGTCGTCATGCTCGTTCTCGGGGATCAGCGCGGTGAAGCGTGCCCAGAGGTCCGGGAAGAACCGCCCCGCGCCGCCGCCGTAGAACCACTCAAGCTCGGCCCGCGTGCCCAGAAAGACGCCGCGCAGCACCAGATGCGCCACCCGTTCGGGGTGCATCTGGGCATAGGCGATCCCCAGCGTGGCGCCCCAACTGCCGCCGAAGACGATCCAGCGGTCGAGGCCCAGGGTCGCGCGGATCGTTTCGATATCGCGGATCAAGTGCCAGGTGGTGTTCGCCTCCACGCTGGCGTGCGGCCGCGAGCGTCCGCAGCCACGCTGGTCGAACAGGATCACTCGGTAATGGTTCGGATCGAAGTAGCGCCGCATGGCCGGGCTGCAGCCACCGCCGGGCCCGCCGTGCAGCACCACCACCGGCACACCCTCGGGATCGCCGCATTGTTCGACATAGAGCGAGTGTCCGTCGCCAACCTCCAGCATCCGCTGGTCGAACGGGTCGGTCAGCGGGTGCAGGGCGGAAGTGCCGTTCTTGGCGGAGGACTTGTCCATAATTGCCCTATATACCAACGGGGAACAGCCCGCACGGGCAAACATACAGGATTCGAAACGGAGGCACCATGCAGAGCACGATCGATCCGGCGGAAGTGGCCAAGTTCGAGGCAATGGCCGAAGAATGGTGGGACCCGAACGGCAAGTTCAAGCCGCTGCACATGCTCAACCCCTGTCGGCTGGACTACATCACCGCGCAGATCGCGGCCGAGTTCGACCGCGACCTGAGCACTGACGCGCCCTTTGCCGGGCTGCGGCTCCTGGACATTGGCTGTGGCGGCGGTCTTCTGTGCGAGCCCATGGCGCGGCTGGGCGCCGATGTGGTCGGCGCGGATGCGGCAGCGCGCAACATTCCCGTGGCGCAGGTCCATGCCGAGCAATCGGGGTTGAAGATCGACTATCGCAACACTACGGCCGAGGAGATGGCGGCAGGCGGCGAGCGGTTCGACGCGGTGCTGAACATGGAGGTGGTGGAGCATGTGGCCGATCCGCTGGCCTATCTGACCGCGTGCCAGGAATTGCTGAAGCCGGGCGGGCTGATGATCTGCTCGACCCTCAACCGCAATCCGAAAAGCTATGTCATGGCCATCATCGGCGCCGAATACGTCATGCGCTGGCTGCCGAAGGGGACGCATGAATGGTCGAAGTTCATCACCCCGGACGAGCTTTACGACCTGTTGCGCAAGGCCGGGCTGGAGCCGGTGGACCGCAAGGGGTTTGTGTTCGACAAGCTGCGCTGGGAGTGGTCTATCTCGGACCGTGACCTGTCGGTGAACTACGTCACTGCCAGCGTGAAGCCCGCGCCCGCGCAGCCGGCGGGGGAGGCGACGGATTGATGCGCACCGCCCGGCGCCCTGCCACGCTCCCGCACCTGGGCCAATCCGGCCCGGGGCTTTCCAATCCCGGCGCTTTCACCTAAGAGGGCCGGTGTTTCCCCGCATCCGGACGCAGCTTACGCATGCATATCATCACCACAACCGAGGCGCTGGCGGCATTCTGTGACCGCGCAAGCGCGGCGGATTATGTCACCATCGACACCGAGTTCCTGCGCGAACGCACCTATTATGCCAAGCTGTGCCTGATCCAGATGGCGCTGCCCGGCCCGGACGGGCCCGAGGGGGGCGAGGCGGTGATCGTCGACCCGCTGGCCGAAGGCGGGCTGTCGCTGGCGCCGCTGGCCGAGCTGATGCGCAATGAGTCCACGGTCAAGGTGTTCCACGCCGCGCGGCAGGACCTGGAGATCTTCTGGTTCGAGATGGCGGTCATGCCGCGCCCGCTCTTCGACACCCAGGTCGCCGCCATGGTTTGCGGCCATGGCGATCAGGTGGGGTACGAGACGCTGGTGCGCAAGCTGGCGCGCGGGCAGGTGGACAAGGCCTCGCGCTTCACCGACTGGTCCCGCCGCCCGCTTACCGAAGCGCAGCTGAGCTACGCGCTGGCCGATGTAACGCATCTGCGGGTGATCTACGAAAAGCTGGCGCGGGAGTTGGAGGCCACGGGCCGCGACCGCTGGGTGGCCGAGGAACTGGAACTGCTGATCGACCCCGAAACCTATATCACCCGGCCCGAGGATGCCTGGAAGCGGATCAAGACGCGCAGCAACGGGGGCAGGTTCCTCGCCATCGTGCGCGAACTGGCGCGGTTCCGCGAAGCGCATGCGCAGTCGCGCGACGTGCCGCGCAATCGGGTGTTCAAGGACGACGCGCTGCTGGAACTCGCTTCGATCAAGCCCGCGACCCATGACGACCTGCGCCGGGCGCGGCTTCTGTTGCGCGAGGCCCGAAAGGGCGAGATCGCCGAGGGCATTCTGGCCGCCGTGGCGGCGGGGCAGGCGGTGGCGCCGGGCGATTTCCCCGACCCTGGACCGGACCGCGCGGGCCTGCACGTCAACCCGGCGCTGGCGGACCTGCTGCGGGTGCTGCTCAAGGCGCGGTGCGAGGCGACCGGGGTGGCGCAGAAGCTGGTGGCGTCCGCGTCCGATCTGGACGCGATTGCCGCCGGAGAGCGCGACCTGCCCGCGCTGCGCGGCTGGCGCCGCGAGGTGTTCGGCGCCGATGCGCTGCGGCTTTGCGCAGGCGATCTGGCGCTGGGCGTGCGGGGCCAGTCGGTCGAGGTGATCGAACGGACGGCGGCACCGGGTGTGCAGGGCGCGGCGGGCTGAGCGCGCCGTTTCCGGCGGAGCGCGCCGTGGGCAAAGGTGTGGAGGGGCGCTGCCCCTCTTCCGCCTGCGGCCGAATTCACCCCGGGGTATTTCGGGCAAGATGAAGCTTGCAGGGCGCGCGTGCGGCGGTGGGGCGCGGTGAGGGTGCTGGCGGTGGTGCCAATGCCGTGGCGCGGCCCGGAACCTTCGGTGCGTAAGGGCGCAGCACCCGGCGGCCATGGTGCTGCGTCAGGTGTGCGCCGGGTTCCCCTGTGGCAAGGTGCCGGTGGCCCGGCGGCGGGTGTGGGGCTCCGGGCGCGCGGGCCTGATCCGGGCGCGCCCGGATCAGGCTGCGGGGGGCTGTCAGAAGAATGCCTGCAGCCCGGTCTGGGCGCGGCCGAGGATCAGCGCGTGGATATCGTGCGTGCCTTCATAGGTGTTCACGGTTTCCAGATTGGCCATGTGGCGGATGATCTGGAATTCCTCGGAAATGCCGTTGCCGCCGTGCATGTCGCGTGCCGCGCGAGCCATCTCCAGGGCCTTGCCGCAGTTGTTGCGCTTGATCAGGCTGATCGCCTCGGGTGCGGCCTCGGCCTCGTCCATAAGGCGGCCCACCTGAAGCGCGGCCTGCAGACCCAGCGCGATTTCGGTCTGCATGTCGGCGAGTTTCTTCTGGAACAGTTGCGTCTGCGCGAGCGGACGCCCGAACTGCTTGCGGTCCAGACCGTACTCCCGTGCCGCGTGCCAGCAGAACTCGGCCGCGCCCATCACCCCCCAGGCGATGCCGTAGCGCGCCCGGTTGAGGCAGCCGAAGGGCCCCTTCAGCCCCTGCACATGGGGCAGAAGCGCGTCCTCGCCGACCTCGACCCCGTCCATGACGATCTCGCCGGTGGTGGAGGCGCGCAAGCTCTGCTTGCCCGCGATCTTCGGCGCCGAAAGCCCCTGCATCCCCTTCTCCAGCACGAAGCCGCGGATCTTGCTGTCATGGGCGTCGGACCTGGCCCAGACGACGAAGACATCGGCGAAGGGGCTGTTGGAAATCCAGGTCTTGGTGCCGGTGATCCGGTAGCCGCTTTCGGTCTTCTCGGCGCGGGTCTTCATGCCTGCGGGGTCCGAGCCTGCATCGGGTTCGGTCAGCCCGAAACACCCGATCAGTGCGCCCGAACACAGGCCGGGGAGGTATTTTTGCCGCTGCTCCTCGGTCCCGTAGGCGTAGATCGGATAGATCACCAACGAGGATTGCACCGACATCATCGAGCGGTAGCCCGAATCCACGCGCTCGATCTCGCGCGCGATCAGGCCATAGGCGACATAGGAGGCGCCGAGGCCGCCGTACTCCTCGGGCAGGGTGGCGCCAAGGAGGCCCGCCTCGCCCATCAGCGGAAAGAGTTCGGGAGCGGCGGTTTCCTCGCGGTAGGCGTCGATGACCCGGGGCTGCAACTCGGCCTGGGCGAAGGCATGGGCGCCATCGCGCAGCATGCGTTCCTCCTCAGTCAGTTGCCGGTCCAGCCGCAGCGGGTCGTCCCAGACAAAGCTGCCCAGACCGGGGCGGTCCTTGGGTTTCAGGGCGGGGGCGTCGAGGGCCATGTGTCATCCTCCGAATAGTCGGGTCTGAGGGGGTTCTAGCACGGGGTCGGCGGGGCGGAAACGGGTTTCCCGCGCATGGGCTTTCGCTCGGACAGGGCTTATCGGTATGGTGGGGCCGCGCCGCGGGCCTGCCCGCGGCGCCCGGCCCAACGGGCGCCTGCGCATCTTGGATGCGCCGGCGACAGGCGGGAGCCCCCTTTGACGAGGGCGCACCGCGCCAGTCGGAGGCGCGCTTGCGCTGTCTGTCGGATCAGGCCTTCGGCAGCGCCAGAGGCTAGCGCCGGACGCTGCGGGCGTTTTGCGCGCCGCGCACGACGATGCTGCGCACCCCGTCCAGACGGCGGTCGGAAATCCGCACCCCGGCGGAAATCGCACGCGACTGCGGGGTGGACACGCGGGTTGCCTCGCGCGGGGCGGCCACGCGGAATTCATAGGTCAGCACCCCGTCCACGGCGCGTCCGTCGTTCAGCGCCACCAGTTCCGCGTCCCACCAGCCCTGCGTGGGCGGCACCCCCTCGGCGCGGATGATCGCGCCGCCGGGGAAGCGTTCGACGGCCATGTCCGTGACTTCGGCCACCAGCGGGCGGTTGTCGAGCGTGCTGGTCCAGCCGCCCGCCGGGGCGAGGGTGTCGACCTCCTGCGACTGGCCGAACCAGTTGAAGGGGTTGACCCGCGACTCGCGGATCCCGGCGCAGCCTCCAAGCACCAGCGCCAGTGCCAGCCCGGCCATCAAAGCTTTGCCCATTGCCCGCCCCCTTCGTCGTGTCTGTCTTGGGTTAGCGCAATCCGCAGGCTTTGAAAACCCGCCATGGTGGCAGCGCAGCTCCCGGGCACCATCGGGTGTCACCTTGCGATACGCCCAGGTATTGCGGCAGGTATCGCGGCCTGACGTCCGTCCCGCGCTGCACGCAGACGACCGGAGCTGCCGCCGCCCCCGCATCAGCGCGCATCACCCCGGTGACCGGGGCTGGCTTCGCCCGCTGCCTGGGTATTCTAGGCAAGAAAATGCAACGCACCTTGAGCCCTGGGCGCGGAATACCGCGCCATGACATGCGGGCGCGGAATGACACGGCGCGCGGGCTGGACCCCGGGCGGCGCTGCGCCTAGATCATGTGGGGTCCCGCACCGCCGATCGGGCGCGGGACAGCCACGATCAGACCTACGCAGCCCCGGAGCCGACATGGCCAGCGAAACCTTTGAAGATATCGCCGAAACCTTCGAGTTCCTGGACGACTGGGAGGATCGCTATCGTCATGTGATCGACATGGGCCGTGCCATGCCGCCCATGGAAGACGCGCTGAAGGTGCCCGCGAACAAGGTCGACGGCTGCGCCAGCCAGGTCTGGATCCAGCCGCTGATCGACGGGAGCGGCCCGCAGGCGCGGTTCGATTTCAAGGGTGACAGCGATGCAATGATTGTGCGTGGCCTGATCGCGGTCCTGCACGCACTCTATGCAGGGCAGACGGTGGCGCAGGTTTCGGCCATCGACGCGCAGGCGGAACTGGCGCGGCTGGGGCTGGACGAGCACCTGTCCTCGCAGCGGTCCAACGGGTTGCGCGCCATGGTCGGGCGGATCCGGTCGATTGCCGATCAGGCCGCCGCCTGAAACACCCGTTCCGGAACACCCGTTCCGGAACGCCCGTTGCCCTGCACGCAGGCCCGCGGCTTGACCGGGCCAGCTGCGCGTGATCTCAGCTTGTACCGCCGTCGGCGGCTTCCAGGGCCGCGATGATTTCGCCGAAATCCGCCGCCTTGAGCGACGCGCCGCCGACCAGCGCGCCGTCCACATTGGTGATGGCAAAGATCTCGGCGGCGTTCGCCGGTTTTACCGAGCCGCCGTAGAGCAGGCGCATCTCGTGGTCTGGCAGCAGGCTGCGCAAGTGGTCGTGGACCTCGGCGATCTGCTCCAGCGTCGGCGTGCGCCCGGTGCCGATGGCCCAGACGGGTTCATAGGCGATGACCGTATTCCCGGCGGTCGCGCTGCCGGGCAGGGACTGGCGCAACTGTTCGCTGACCACCGCGAGGGTCTGGCCCGCGTCGCGCTCGACCTCGGTTTCGCCCAGGCAGACCACCGCCACAAGCCCCGCGTCATGCGCGGCCGCGGTCTTGGCCGCGACCTGGGCCGAGGTCTCGCCATGATCCGCGCGGCGTTCGGAATGGCCAAGGATCACATGCGTCGCACCCGCGTCCACCAGCATCGCGGCCGAGGTGTCGCCGGTATGTGCGCCGCTTGCGGCTGCATGACAATCCTGTCCGCCAACACTCAAGGGGGTGCGCGCCAGCACGTCGGCCATCCGCGAAATCAGCGTGGCAGGCGGGCAAAGCAGCACTTCGACGGTGGGCGCGGGATGGGCGCGGGCCAGCGCATCGGCCTCGGTCAGGTCGGTGGCCAGACCGTGCATCTTCCAGTTTCCGGCGGCGAGTCGGCGGCGCATGGCGTTCTCCTGTTGCGGTTCAGGAGATTCTAACGCAGGCCGGGCGCGCTGGGCACCCGAAAAGCGCTCAGCCCGCCGCACCCGGGTCCGAGGTTGCGTCCATATCCCCGAACTTGATCGATTCGCCGCAGCCGCAGGCTTCGGTCACATTCGGGTTGCGGAACTTGAACCCGCTTTCCAGCAGGCCGGTTTCATAGTCGATCTCGGTGCCGAACATGAACATCTGCGCCATCGGCGCTATGATCACGCGCGCGCCGTCCTGTTCGACGACCTCTTCGTGCTCGCCGATCTCGGCGGCGGTCTCCATGGTGTATTCCATGCCCGCGCAGCCGCCCTTTTTGACGCCTACGCGCAGGCCCTTGGCGCCTTCGCGCTCCATCAGCCGGGTGATATGGCGCACGGCGTTGGGGGTCATGGTGACGGGGGATTTTCCGGGGATACCAAACATTCAGCCACTTTCCAGCAGTGTCTCGTGCGCCGATGGGGCGCTCTTGGGTGTGTTTGCGGCGGGGGTGGAGCCGGTGGCCACGGGTCGGCCCGGGTTGCCGACCACGGTGGCGCCAGGGTCCACATCGCGCGTGACCACGGCACCGGCGCCGATGATGGCGCCGTCGCCGACGGAAACGCCGGGCAGGACAATGGCGCCGCCACCGATCCAGACATCGGCGCCGATGGTGATGGGCCGTCCCCATTCGGCGCCCCTGGCGCGCTCTGACGGGTCACGCGGGTGATCCGGGGTGAGGATCTGCACATTGGGCCCGATCTGGGTCCGCGCGCCAATGCGGATTTCGCAGACATCCAGCAGCACCGCGCCGAAATTGACAAAGCAGCCCGGGCCGAAATGGATGTTGCAGCCATAGTCGACGAAGAAGGGCGCGCGGATCACCGCGCCGTTCCAGGTGCCCAGCAGCGCGTCGAGCAACGGCGCGCGACGCGCATCCTGACCCACAATGGTGGCGTTGTAGTCGCGCATCAGTCCCTGCGCGCGGGCCCGCATGGCGCAGAGCTGCGGACAGCCCGCGTCATAGGGCCGCCCCGCCAGCATGGCGTCGTGATCGGCCGAGCGTGGCGCCGCATCCATCACATGAACCCCAGTTCCAGCCGCGCCTCGTCGGACATCATGTCCATGCCCCACTGCGGCTCGAATGTCATTTCCACGTCCACCTGCTTGACCCCGGCCACGGAATTTACCGCATCCGCCACCCAACCCGGCATCTCGCCCGCCACGGGGCAGCCGGGCGCGGTCAGGGTCATGGTGACGTCCACCGCGTTCTCGTCATCAATGGCGATGGTGTAGATCAGGCCCAGATCATAGATGTTCACCGGGATTTCCGGGTCGAAGACCGTCTTGCACGCCTCGACGATGTCTTCGTAGAGCGGGTGATCGGTGCTCGACGGCTTGATCAGCGGTTCGCCTTCGACGGGGGCGCTGGTGGCGGGTTCTGGGGACATGGCGGCCTCGCAGGTTTGTTGAGTGAATATATAAGGAATTGCCGCCGGTCCGTCCAGTGGGCGTGCGGGGATGCTTGGCATCCGGGGCGTTATCGCGCAGAAGGCCCCGCAGACACGGGATGGAGCCAGCATGGGTTTTGCCTTCGACATTCACGCCCGCGACGGGTGCGCGCGGACCGGCGTGCTGCGCACCGCGCGGGGCGATATCCGCACGCCGGCCTTCATGCCCGTTGGCACGGCGGCGACGGTCAAGGCCATGCGCCCCGAAAGCGTGGCCGAAACCGGGGCCGATATCGTGCTGGGCAACACCTATCACCTGATGCTGCGCCCCGGCGCCGAGCGGATCGCGCGGCTGGGGGGGCTGCACCGGTTCATGAACTGGGACCGGCCGATCCTGACCGATTCGGGCGGGTTTCAGGTCATGTCGCTGGCGTCCTTGCGCAAGCTGACCGAGGAAGGCGTGCGCTTTGCCAGCCATATCGATGGCTCCAAGCATATGCTCAGCCCCGAAACCAGCATGGAGATCCAGCGCCTGCTGGGTTCGGATATCGTCATGGCGTTCGACGAATGCCCCGCGCTTCCGGCGAACAAGACGCGGATTGCCGACAGCATGCGGCTGTCGATGCGCTGGGCGCAGCGGTCGCGCGAGGCTTTCGGCGACCGGCCCGGCCATGCCCTTTTCGGCATCCAGCAGGGCGGGCTGGAGCCAGACCTGCGCGCCGAGAGCGCCGAAGCCCTGCGCGGCATCGGCTTTGACGGCTATGCCATTGGCGGGCTGGCGGTGGGCGAGGGGCAGGCGGCCATGTTCGGCGTGCTGGACTATGCGCCCGACATGCTGCCCGCCGACCGCCCGCGCTACCTGATGGGGGTGGGCAAGCCCGATGACATTGTCGGTGCCGTGCAGCGCGGGGTGGACATGTTCGACTGCGTGCTGCCGTCGCGGTCGGGGCGGACCGGGCAGGGCTGGACCCGGCGCGGGCCTGTGAACCTGCGCAACGCGCGCCACCGCGATGACCCGCGCCCGCTGGATGCCGATTGCACCTGCCCGGCCTGCAGGAGCTATTCGCGCGCCTATCTGCACCATGTGGTGCGCGCGGATGAAATCATCGGCGCGATGCTGCTGACCTGGCACAACCTGCATTACTATCAGGCGCTGATGGCCGGGCTGCGCGTGGCGATTGCCACTGGGACGCTGGACGCCTTCGTGGCCGAATTCCACGCGCTGCGCGCCGAGGGCGATATCAAACCGCTGACGGGGGAGGGGGCATGAGCGAGGATTTGGCGGCGCGGCAGGACCGGGCCGAGGAGCGGCTGGCGCATCTGTTGCGCGCGGTGGAAGATCTGTCGGAACTCGCCACCGCCCAGGCCGCGCGGATCGAGCGGCTGGAGGCGCAGGTGGCCGAGCTGCGCCGCGCCGAGGCAGAGCGGCAGGCGGAGGCGGGTGGCGGCGTCACCTTTGGCGACGAGCGCCCGCCGCATTGGTGAAGCTGACTGCGGTCGATCCCGTCTGTTCACTTCGGACGCTCTGTGGCGGGTGAAGCGAAAACGCCCCCTCAGCGCCCCGCCCGCCCTCCCCCCAATACACTTTTCGGAGCGCTTCGGGGGCGCTGGCCGCGCTTGCGCGCGTCCGGGGGGCAAGCATGGCGGCGCATGACAAGGGGCCCCGGTGACGGGGCCCCTTGCAGTTGGGTGTCGCTGTGCGGGTGCTTACATCTCGATCCCGATCAGCTAGGCGGCCATGGAGAAATAGACCAGCAGGCCGGAAAAATCCTTGATCGTGGTGATGAACGGGTCGGCACCCGGCGCGTGGTCCACGCCGATCCGCACCAGGATGTAGGGCATCAGGAAGCCCAGCATCGACGCGAGGAACACCGAGGTGAAGAGCGCCGCGCCCACAACGATGCCCAGATTCGGGATGTCATTCGGCACGCCCTGCTAGAAATGCGCCACCACCCCGGCGATCAAGGCAATTCCGACGGCCATGGTGGCGCCGACCAGCGCCTCGCGCGCGAAGTTCCTGCGCCAGAAGTCCTTGATCGTCACATGGCCCAGCGCGTAGCCGCGCGCGAAGATCGTGGAGCTTTGCGTGCCGACGTTGCCGCCCATGTCCATGACCAGCGGGATGAAGATCGCCAGCGCGATCACCGCGCCCAGCGCATCGGCGACGGTGGCGGTGGTGGGTACGCTGACGAAGGTGTCGCGGACCATTTCGGCCACCGGGTGGTCGTGGCGCGGACGGAACGCGGCTTCGTTGCTGGCGATACCAGCCATGGTTGTGGTGCTCATGTCAGTCTCCAGTTTTCAGTCGGGGAGGAGGCTAGGGGTTCAGGGCGGCCGGAATGGCTCAACCCTCGGCGGCGAGGCGGTCCAGCGGCACGAGGCCGATGGTGTCGCCACGCCGGTAGTGGGGGCGGCGGGGCAGGGCGGTGACGGAAGCCGCCGCCCTCGCGGCGGCGCCGCGGCGCTTGGGCAGTTTGCCGCAGATGCCCTGGTCGGCATCGCGCCGGGCCATTTCGGCCCAGATTTCCGCCGGGTCGACCCCGCATTCGCGCCACAGCACCGTCAGGTGGTAGAGGATGTCGACGCTTTCATCGATCAGCCCCTGGCGATTGCCCTTCACCGCGTCCAGCGCGGCTTCGGTGGCTTCCTCGACCAGCTTGCGGGCCATCTTGTCGCGCCCGGCTTCCATCAGGCGGCGGACACGGCGGGACCGGGCGGCGCCGAGCTTGGCGTAGAGCTGGTCGATCTGGCTGGCATCGGCGGCGATGGCGACGGGGCGGCAGAGGTCATGGGTCATGTTCATCGCGTCTCTCCTTCGTGCGTTCGGAGGTCGTCTGGAAATCAGGTCAGGTTCGGGCGCAGCGTGACGGCCCATGAGGGCGGTCGGGATGGCTGGGGCTGCGCCGCGCAGGCCAGCGCGTCGGGGTCCAGCACGGTCACACCCGCGGCGCGCAAGTGCTGGACAAAGGCGAGCGTGTCCTCCCCGCCCGGAAGCGCCAGCGCGATATCAGGGCGGCTGTCGGTCAGCATGAAGCGGTTGCGGATGGATTCGGCCGCTTGCCCGTGGCGGCGCCAGTTGGCCGGATAGCGGACGATGTGCAGCCCGTGGTCGCGCGCGATCTCTTCGGACGTGGCGCCAAGCACGGCGTGGCCGCCATGGATCAGCACCTCGACCGGGTGACGTTTGAGCGCGGCGTTCAGGCTGCGGCGGATCAGGGCGACATCATCCAGATGCCGCCCGCCGATGACGAGCAGTCGCATGGTCGGACCCTCCCTTGCGCGCCGCTTACGCGGTCAGGGCAGCAAGGGGGTCGGACCGGCGCGTGCGCAACGGCACGACCGCGGGCTCAGGGACGCAGCGGCGGGGCGCACCCGCGCTGTGTCCGTGATCCCGCGTCCAGCCCATCACGGGCCGCGCGGTCAGCGGATCGATCCGCCAGAAGATGCGAAGGGCGGGCGCGTCCTGCGCGCGCACGTGGCCGGGCGGACCCAGCCGGAAACGGGGAAGAAAGGTCATGTCTGCCTCCATCAGCCGCGCGGGACTGATCCGGGCAGACGCAAGCGCGCCTTCAGATCAGGCCGAACCGCATTCTGATTTTCTGAAGGCCTGCCACGTTCCGCGAACAGGTCGCGGGATGCGTCAGGCCGCATCTAGACGGGCTGTCCATTGTGTCCAACTTTCGGAACGAGGAAAAATGGTCGGTCGCACCGACGCGCGGGAGGTAGGGGAAAGCCTTGCGCCTGTTAACCGGTTGAAACCCCGTCCCGCGAAAACGCGCGGAACGGGGCAGGGTGCCTGTTGTCAGTAGCGCACTTCAGTGATGAAAGCTTCGGGCAGGTCGATCTCCTGATCGATCAGTTCCGTCAGCGGGATCGAGAAGGTGGCGCGCCGCCCGTCTCCCGAAATCTCGCCGTTGGACGAGATGATCTCGGCGCCGCTGACCGAGAACGAGATCGTATACCCTTCGAGCATGGGGCGGAACATGGCCATCATGGCCGGGTCCTCGATCATCTCGTCCATCTCTTCGTCGGCGAAGTCGTCGAGCGGGATGCTGACACGAACGGTCCCGTCGCCCAGCGGTTCGACTGTCGCGGGAATGTCGAGGTCGTCGTCTTCCTCGAACAACTCGTCGAAACTGCCGGTCCGATCGATCCGGCAGATCGCCTTTTCGTCGGTCAGCTCCAGCGTGCCGCCGTCGGACTCGTCGCAGAAGTCGGCGCCCTCGCCACCGGCGGCGGCCATTTCGTACATGCCGCGCTGCATCTCGAAGGTGCCGGTTATCCGGCCGGTGTCATCGCTCAGAACTTCGACGTCCATGTCGACGCCAATGCACCCGGCCAGGCCCAGGCAGGCGACGGCGGCAAATCCGGTCATATGTTTCATGGTCTATCCCTCTCCACTCAGTTCCGGGCGAAGTAGACCAGTAATGCCGATGCGAGGCCAGTAATTTCTTCCTCCTAGCCGCCGGAACAATGCGCGCCGCTGGGTGCGGCACCCGAGCCCAGCGCCACCGGGGGCGGGGCGTTGAACAGGTCCACGGCCGGGCTGCGCAGCGTGTCCAGTGCCAGAATCGTGGCCAGAAGCGCCAGCGCGAGGAAGGCGACGACGGGGCGCGAAGGGCGGGCGGGCGCGCTCATGCCGGCACCCGTTCAGTGGCAGGGGCGGCAGGGCGCAGCAGGATCGGGCGCAGGCGGATGCCAAGGTAAGAGCCGCCGAAGGCTGCGACCATCCAGACCCAGCCGTGCAGTGACCCGGTGGAGATGCCGCTGAAGAATGCGCCCACGTTGCAGCCGAAGGCCAGCCGAGCGCTGTAGCCCATGACCAGCGCCGCCACCAGCACGGCCAGCCAGCTTGCCGCCGTCAGGTTCGCGGTCTGCGCGCCGGGCGCGGCCTTCCACCGCATGGCGATGAAGGCCCCGGCCAGCAGCCCGATATTGGTGAGCGAGGTGACATCGGTCAGGATGCTCTCGCCCAGCCGCTCGGCATTGCCGGGTGCGGACCAGAAGGCGGTGGCGGCCAGATCGGCGCCGCCCGCCTCGGCGACCTTCGCCCCCCAGAGGCCCAGACCATAGACGATGCCCCAGGGCTGGCCCGCGATGACCAGGTTCGCGATGGCAAGAACGGCCAGCAGTCCCGCAGCGAACCACAGCCGCCGGGGCGGCATCCGCTTGCCGGGGGCCGCGCGCAGCGCGACCAGCGCGCCCAGTGCGCCCAGCAGCGCCAGCGTGATCCACAGCCCGGCGTTGGCGCCCCAGAGCCCCTGAAAGGTGATCACCGGAAGCGCGCCCAGCCCGGTCCACCAGTTCAGGTGCAGCGTGCCCAGAAAACTGCCGCCGATGAAGCCGACCAGCGCCACCAGCCCGACCAGATTGCCGCTGCCTGCATTGACCAGCGTGCCGGACCCGCAGCCCATGACCAGTTGCATAGCCGCGCCGAAGACAAAGGCGCCGCCGATCATCGCCAGTCCGACCGGCGCATGGGCGCCGAACAATTCGTCCGGTGCAGCCGCCAGCAGCGGGAACGCTGCCGCCGCCGTCAGCCCGATAGCCAGGAACTGCGCGATCAGCCCGCGCCCGTCGCGGTCGGTGACGATCGTGCGCCAAGGGCCCGCAAAGCCCATGCGCAGCCCTTCCAGCACCAGCCCGAAGCCCAGGCCGATCAGCACCAGCAGCCCCGCCCGCGCGCCCGCTGCGACAAAGGCATAGGCCGCCAGCGCCAGCGCGAAAACCACCAGCCCTGCGCGTGTCCGTGTCATGGCGTTGTCTCCGATCCAGCCAACTCAAATCGAAGGGGCGCAGGATGCGCCCCATCGTGTCTGCGATCAACCTTTCGCCCGGTCACGGCCGGGGCGGCGCTCAGAACAGGTCCGCCACCCAGTTGCGGGTCGACCGCCACAGATAGGCAATGCGCGAGGGCTCGTTGTCCAGCGCGTGCCCGGCATTGGCGTATTCGGCCATGCTTTCGGCATAAAGGCGCGTGTTGTCGACGCCCGCGACCTCGGACAGGGCGAACCAGTTGATCGCGGCCCAGTGCCCGGTGTTGCAGAAGTTGACGGTCAGCGGCGCGTCGGTCAGCCCGTTGGCGGCGGCGATTTCTTGCGCGCGCTCCGGGGCGATCATGCGGTTGCCGTCCATGAACTCGGCGAAAACCACGTTCTCGGCGTTGCGCACGGTGCCGGGGCGGGCGATGGACCAGTCGATCCCGTCAAAGAATCCGCGCGGGCGGCTGTCGATGATGCGCGCCTCGCCCGATTCGGTCAGGGCGGCGACCTCGGCGGTGCCAATATACCAGCTGTCATCCCATTCGGGCTGGAAGCTGGTGGTCTGCACCTCGGTCGGTTCGGTGGCGATGGGCAGGTCGGCCCCGGCCCAGGCGGCGAAGCCGCCGTTCAGCAGCGCCAGATCCTCCACACCCAGCGATTTCAGCGTCCAGTAAACGCGGGCCGCCGCGCCCATGTCCGAGGGGTTGGCACCGCCGTGGACCACCACGACGGGCGTGTCGGCGTCGATGCCAAGCTGGGTGATGACATCCTCGAATTCCAGCACATCGCGCAGGGCGCCAGGGTTGTTCGGCCCGCCGCGCCAGTCGGCGTAGGGCGAGAAGACCGCGCCGGGGATCAATTGATCCGCGTCGCCGGTGACATGGACCACGCGGACGTCGTCATGCGTGTCCAGGATAGCGGCCAGCTCCGCGGGCTCCAGCAGTGGCGACCAGCCGTCGGGCGCGGCAAGCGCAGCGGCGGGCAGGGCGGTGGAGAGGGTCAGGGCGGCAAGGCCAAGGGCGGATTTGCGAAGCATGGAAGGCTCCCTTCAGGCGTCAACAGGTTGCGTTGAACGATCAGTTAGGCGGGAACTTTGGACCTGGCAATGTTGCGGCGGCCCCCGCGCGGTGGCGCAGGCCGAACGGTGTTCGCGGTGCTGACCCCATGTTGGGTTGCCGTTTTTCGAGGCGCCGCATTCCAGAAAGATCGATCCGCAAGATGCGGTGTCTTGGGAGGTTGATCTTATTTCCACGATTCCTCTGGGGCAGTTTCGGGAAACTGTTCTGCGTGGCTTTCGCCCGAAAATCAGATGCCCAGTCGGTCGCGCAGCGAAAACCAGGTCATCGCCAGCACCAGAAGCGGACTGCGCAGGGCCGCGCCGCCGGGGAAGGCGGGCAGCTTCAGCCGGGCCATCAGGTCGAAGCGTTCGGACTGCCCCGCCACGGCCTCGGCCATCACGCGGCCGGCCAGCGTGGCCAGTGCCACCCCGTGCCCGGAATAGCCCGAGGCGCTGAGGAGATTCTCGCCGGGCCGCGCGAAAAAGGGAAGCCGCGTGCGGGTGATCGCCAGCGTCCCGCCCCAGGCGTAGTCGATGCGCGTGTCCTTCAATTGCGGGAAGACTTCGAGCATCGGCTTGCGCACCGTGGCGATGATGTCCGGGAAGCGGTAGCCGTAGCTTTCACCGCCGCCAAACAGCAGGCGGCCGTCCTCGGACTGGCGGAAGTAGTTGACCACGAACCTGCTGTCAGCCACGGCGAGGTTGCGGGTCAGCACGGTCCCGGGATCGAGCGGTTCGGTGGCGATGATGAAGTTGTTGATCGGCATGACCTTTGCGGCCACACGCCCGTTCAGATCGCCCAGATAGCCGTTGGCCGCCAGGATGACGTGATCGGCCTCGATGCTGCCTTCCTCGGTCTCGACCTTCGGGCGTTTGCCATCGGTGACGCGGGTGACCAGCGTGTTTTCGTGGATCACCGCGCCCGCCGCCAGCGCCGCCCGCGCCAGCCCCAGCGCGTAAGCAAGCGGGTGAACGTGCCCGGCGCCGTGGTCGATCACGCCGCCCGCGTAGCCGGGGGCTTTCACGATCTCCTGCAGCGCCGCGCGGTCCAGCGGCTCCAGCTTCTCGTAGCCGTAGTCCCGTCGCATCCGGTCGGCATAGGCATGGGCGTGGCGCAGGTCGGACGCGTGCCAGTCCGCATGGATCACCCCGGGCGCGAAGGCGCAGTCCATGGCATGGGTGTCGATCAGATCGCGCACCAGCGCCACCGCGTCCTGCCCCATGTCCCATAGCGCGCGCGCATCCGCACGGCCCACCATCCGCTCCAGTGCGTCCTGATCGATTCGCTGGCCGGTCCCGACCTGCCCGCCGTTCCGCCCCGAGGCGCCGAAGCCCGCTCGATGCGCCTCCAGCACTACCACCTCGTAGCCGCGCCGGGCCAGATGCAGCGCAGCCGAAAGCCCGGTGTAGCCCGCGCCCACCACCACCACATCGGCGCGGCGGCTTTCGCGCAAGCGCGGCTGCGGCGCCAGCGGCGTGGCCGTGGCGGCGTAATAGCTCGGCGGGTATTCTCCGCGCTTATCGTTCGCGAACAGCAGGTTCATGCGATGGCCGCCTGATGGCCTCGCACCCCAACCGTTCTGCGTGGAGGCACCGGAAATCGACGCGGGCAGCCTGCGCTGAAGAGATCGAACCGGATCGCCATCATACGTTCAACAGCAGATGCTGGCGTTCCCAGGGACTGATGACCTGCAGGAATTCCTTGTATTCCAGCCGTTTGACGCATTCGTAGACGATGCAGAAGCGCTCGCCCAGCACCTCGCGCATGGGCGCGCACTCTTCCAGCAGGTCCAGCGCATCGCCAAGGGTCAGGGGCAGCTCATCCTCGGCCACATAGGCGTCGCCCTTGTACTGCTCGCGCGGCGCTACCTTCTCCACCATGCCCAGATAGCCGCAAGCCAGCGAAGCGGCGATGCCCAGATACGGGTTGCAATCCATCCCCGCCAGCCGGTTCTCCACCCGGCGCGAGGCAGCGCTGGACATCGGCACGCGGATGCCCGTGGTGCGGTTGTCCCGCCCCCATTCCAGATTGATCGGCGCGGCGAAATCCGGGACGTAGCGGCGATAGCTGTTCACATACGGCGCCAGGATGGCGATCACCGCGGGCAGGTATTTCTGCATCCCGCCGATAAAGTGATAGAACGCCTCGGTGCTTTCCCCGGTCGCATCCGAGAAGATGTTGTCTCCGCTGGCGATATCCACCACCGAGTGATGCACATGCATGGCGCTGCCAGGCTCTTCCTCGATCGGTTTGGCCATGAAGGTGGCGTAGCAGTCGTGGCGCAGCGCGGCCTCGCGGATCAGGCGCTTGAAGTAGAACACCTCGTCGGCCAGTTGCACCGGGTCGCCGTGGTTGAGGTTGATTTCAATCTGACCCGAGCCGCCTTCCTGCAGGATGCCGTCGATTTCCAGCCCCTGCGCCTCGGCGAAGTCATAGATATCGTCGATGACGGGGCCGTATTCATCGATCGCCGACATGGAATAGGCTTGCCGCGCCGCCGCCGGGCGCCCGGACCGGCCCATGGGTGGCTTGATCGGGCTCGCCGGGTCGGTGTTGCGGGCGACCAGGTAGAATTCCATCTCGGGCGCGATCACCGGTTTCCAGCCGCGCTCCGCATACAGCCCCATCACCCGACGGAGCACGTTGCGCGGTGCCATGGGCACCGGCTCGCCCTGCGGGTCCATGACGTCATGGATCACCTGCAGCGTGATGTCGGCGGTCCAGGGTGCGGCCGAGGTGGTGGAGAAATCGGGCCGCAGGATCATGTCCGGCTCGGTATAGGCCTGATCCGGCACTGTGGCCCAGTCGCCGGTGATGGTCTGCAGGAAGATCGAATCGGGCAGATAGAACTTTTCCTGCCGTGCGAACTTGGCGGCGGGCATTGCCTTGCCACGCGCCACCCCGGCAATATCGGGAACGATGCATTCGACTTCATCGGGGCGGCGCCCGGCGATGTAGTCGCGCGCGGCTTCGGGGATCTGGTCGGTCCAGTGGGACATGGGGTCTCGCTATCAGCTTGCCGCGCGGGCATGCGCGCGCTTGAAGAATTCGGCGATCCGGTCGCCGATCGCTGGGCTGTCCAGCGGCTGGCCCAGCGCGGCCTCGGCGGCGTCAAGCTGCGGTTGCGGCACCACCCCCACGGCGCGGGTGTGCATCAGGCCGCGCACGAAATCGTCCTGAAACTCTGGGTGCGGCTGCACCGACCAGCCCAGATCGCCATAGGCAAATCCGGCATAGCGGCAGAAATCGTTGCTGGCAATCACGCGCGCACCGGGGGGCGGGGCGGTGACCTGATCCTGATGCCAGGCGTTCACGGTCATGGGCCGACCCTCGACTTCGTATGTCTGCGGCCCCACTGACCAGCCGCCGTCGTATTTCTCGACCTTGCCGCCAAGCGCCTGCGCCATCAGTTGATGGCCGAAGCAGATGCCCACCACCGGCACCTTCGCGTCCAGTGCGTCGCGGACCAGTTGCTCCAGCGGGGCGATGAAGGGGTGATCCTCGTAGACGCCGTGCTTCGAGCCGGTGATCAGCCAGCCATCGGCGTCTTGCGGGCTGTCGGGGAATGCCATCTCTTCGACCAGCCAGGTGCGGAAGGTGAATCCGTGCCCGTCCAGCAGGCGCTCGAACATGGCGGGATAATCGCCCATCTCCGGGCGCAGGGGGTCGGGCGACTGGCCGGTTTGCAGGATGCCGATCTTCATGGAGTCTCTTTTCCGAATTTGATCAAATTTAACACCGATGCGCCCGGACAGGCAAGGGGTCATGCGGGTGGCGCCGTGTCGGGCAGCGCGGCATCGGGTAGCGGCGCGCGCCAGTCCACCCAGCGACCGTGGAAGTCCGCGCGGCCCAGGTCCACCCGCCCGCCGGGCCACAGGTCCAGCCAGATCGCCGCACCCGGGGCGCCGGTGGCGTCCTGCTCCATGCCCAGTCGCGCCAACGGGGCCTGCGCGTGCGCTTCGGCCCCGGCGCGGTCCAGCGCGGCGCGGGCGCGGCGGTCGGTCTCAAACGGGAAGTATTGCCAGACCACGGTGTGAAAGATCAGGTGCAGCGCGTCGGCGGGCGCGGTTTGCAGGCGCGATTCGAGCCACGGCGCGGCATCGTCCTGCGCAAGAGCGACAGGCACGGCGGCGGCCAGGTCCAGGGCTGCGCGCATCCGCGCCAACCGTGCGCTCTGGTCGGCCCAGACATAGGAAAGGATGCGCAGCCGGTCGCGCACAGGGTCCAGCGGGTTCAGGTCGACGCCCGCGCGGTCGATGACGCGCGGTGGCGCGGCGGGGGGCGGTGCGCCGGTCCAGTCCGGGCGCAGGGTCAGCGCGGCCCCGGCGGGGCCGAAACGCTGGCCCGCCACCTCCAGCGCGTAAGCATCCCAGCGCAGGTTCAGCCCGGCCGAGGCGCCCAGTTCCGACAACACCAGCGGTCGCCCGAACCGCGCCGCCAGCCAGTGCCCGGCGGCGATCAGCACCGCCGCGCGGGCGGGTTCGTTGGTCTGCGG
Source organism: Paracoccaceae bacterium (assembly GCA_007121115.1). Taxonomy (GTDB): domain Bacteria; phylum Pseudomonadota; class Alphaproteobacteria; order Rhodobacterales; family Rhodobacteraceae; genus Rhabdonatronobacter. The sequence goes on from SKMI01000016.1 coordinate 20,048, forward strand.
CGGGCTGTCGAGCCAATGCAGCAGGTGGTCCGGGTGGGTGGTAAGTGCATCATGCACCGCCTCCCACAGCGCATCGTCCGACAGGTCGGCATGGTCCGCATAGGCCCGTGCCAGCGCGGCATCGGCACCCGCAAGCACCAGCGCATGCAGCCCGCCCGCCAGCCGCAGCGCCACCGCATCGCCCGTGTGCAGCGGATCGCCCGGCCAGCCCAGCACCCGCGCGCCGGGGGCGGTGCCTTTGTCCAGCCGGTCCGCCGCCAGCCGCAACAGCCGCGCCGTGAAGGGCGAGCCGAGCCGCGCGCAGGCATCGGCCTGCCGTCGCATGGCGGTACGGTGGGCCGGACTGTCGGCCGGACTGTCGGTGTCGCTCACCGGAAGCGCTCCACAAGCCGTTGCAGCGCGCTGCGGGTGTCCGGGGCGGGGGTGGGTTCGGGCTCTGGCCTGGTGGGTTTCGCGGGCGCTGGCTTCTCGGCCTTGCCGCCACTGCTGCGCGGCGGTGCCACGCGCAGCGCGACGGCGTTGCCAAAGCCTGCCGCATCGCCTGCCGCCAGCGCGGGCGCGCCGTCCGACACCCCGCGCAACAGGTCATCCAGCCAGTCGGCATCGGCCTTGGGGAAGTCCTGCAGCACATAGTTGCTGACCAGCCGCTTGTCGCCCGGATGGCCGATGCCCAGCCGCACGCGGGCATACGTCTCGCCGATATGACCGTGGATCGAGCGCAGCCCGTTGTGGCCCGCGTGCCCGCCGCCGCGCTTCACCCGGCATTTGCCCGGCGCCAGGTCCAGTTCGTCGTGGAACACCGTCACCGCGTCCGGGGCGAGCTTGTAGAAGCGCATCGCCGCCGCCACCGACTGACCCGAAAGGTTCATGAAGGTTTCGGGCTTCAGCAGCAGCACCCGGGCGCTGCCCAGCCGCCCCTCGGCGATCTGGCCCTGGAATTTCGCCCGCCACGGGCCGAAGCCGTGCTCAGTGGCGATCCGGTCCAGCGCCATGAAGCCGATGTTGTGGCGGTTACCGGCGTATTTCGGCCCCGGATTGCCCAGTCCGACGAACAGTTGCATATGACCCTCACCAGTTTCCATGGTCTGCGGGTAGCCTTCGGGTTGACCCCGCTCCCTCATGCCTCAATTCTGCTCCCGAGGCCAGTCAGAGCCAATCAGCGGAGGGTGCATGTACCTGACCATCAACCGTTTCCGGGTCAAACCGGGCTGCGAAGCGGAGTTCGAGGCGATCTGGACCGGGCGCGACACGCATTTGCCGGGGCTGGACGGGTTCAAGGCGTTCAACCTGTTCCGCGGTCCCAGCCATGACGACCACACCGTCTATCTGTCGCACACGCTGTGGGAAAGCCGCGAAGCCTTCGAGGCCTGGACGAAGTCCGAGGCATTTCGCGCCGCGCACAAGGGGGCCGGGGCGCACAAGGACATCTATCTGGGCCCGCCGGAGCTGGAACTGTTCGAGTCGGTCCAGCATATCGCCAAATGAGAACCCCGGGGCCTGCGTATCGGCAGGCCCCGGGGGCATGGTCTGGCTACCGGACAGCGCCCGGCAGGCGTGGGGCCTCAGGCTTCGGTGTCCTCGGCCTCGGCTTCGGTCTCTTCGGCGGGCGCGTCCTCATCCGTGTCGGCCGTCACCGCCCGCGGGGCAACGATGTTGGCGATGACGAAGTCCCGGTCGATGGTCGGCTTCACACCCTGCGGCAGCGGCACGCTGGAAATGGTGATGGTGTCACCGATTGCCAGCCCTTCGAGGTCCACCGTCACCTTTTCCGGGATGTCGGCGGCGATCACGCTCAGCTCCACCTCGGGGCGCACGATGGTCAGGGTGCCGCCGCGCTTCAGGCCCGGGCACTTGTCGTGGTTGATGAATTCCACGTTGATGAACAGGCTGATGCGGGTGTTGCGGCGCAGGCGCATGAGGTCGACATGCGTGGGCAGGCCGTTGACCACGTCGCGCTGCACGGCGCGGGCGATGACGCGCACGTCGTCCTGGCCCTCGACCTTGAGGTTCCAGAGCGTCGACAGGAAGCGCCCGGCCTTCAGGTGCTTCAGCAGGTAGTTGAACTTGAAATTCAGCGGCAGCGGGTCTGCGCCGCCACCGTAGACAACACCGGGTACTTTGTGCTCGCGACGAGCTTGACGGGCGGCCCCCTTGCCTGTCCCCGTGCGTACCTCGGCGATCAGATCGGGGATCTCACCGGCCATTGGATACTCCATTCGGTTGTTGCGGCGGCCATCCTCCAAGGGTGCGTGGCCGCGAAGCCCGCGCGATAGGGGAGATTCGCGGCGATGGCAAGGGTGGATCGGGTGGCGGGCGGTGGAAGGGCGGCATTCTGCCCCCCGTCCGGCCCCGTTGGGGCCGGACTCCCCCCTGAGAGTATTTTGGGCAAGATGAAGAGGCGGGCGGGGTGCGGTTTCAGGCGGCGCGCCACTTGATCGTGCAACCCATGGACGGCGTCTGATCCTGCGGGCCTGCGCCGGTTTCGGCGATCATCTTCATCGCCTCGTAGAGTTCGCGCTGCGCATCCGGGGGCGCGGGGCGGGAGCCCGAGGCATCGAGCCGGCCGCGGTATTGCAGGGCGCCGTCGGCGTTGAAGCCGAAGAAATCCGGCGTGCAGGCTGCGCCCCAGGCGCGGGCGACTTCCTGCGTTTCGTCATGCAGGTAGGGGAAGGGGAAGCTGTGTTCGCGGGCCAGGCGCTGCATTTCCGGAAAGCTGTCGGCGGGTTCGATACCGGCATCGTTGGAGCAGATCGCCGCCACGCCAATGCCCAGCGGCTGCAGGTCGCGGGCATCGCGGAGGATGCGGTCCAGCACCGCCAGAACGAAGGGGCAGTGGTTGCAGATGAACATGACCAGCGTGCCCTTGGGCCCGGCGATCTGCTCGAAGCTGTAGGTCTGGCCGTCGGTGGCGGGGAGCGTGAAGCCGGGGGCTTTCCAGCCGAAGTCGCAGACGGGGGGTGTGGCGGGCATGGCGGTCTCCTGCAGTTACTCGGCCATTCACTCTGCGGCCCAGTCAGGCTTGCGTTTCTCGATGAAGGCGGTGATGCCTTCGTCGGTGTCGCGCAGCAGCATGTTTTCGACCATCACCGCGCCGGTGTGGGTGTAGGCCTCGGCCAGCGGCATGTCGATCTGTTCGTAGAAGGCGCGCTTGCCGATGCGCACGGCGGCGCCCAGCTTGGCGGCGACGGTTTCGGCCAGCGCGCGGGTCTCGGCCTCCAGCGACTCGGGGGGGGCAGTGCGGTTGATCAGGCCCAGCGCCTGCGCGCGCTCGGTGCCGATGAATTCGCCGGTGGTCAGCATCTCGAACGCCTGCTTGCGCGGGATGTTGCGCGACAGCGCCACCATCGGCGTGGAGCAGAAGAGCCCGATGTTCACGCCATTCACCCCGAAGCGGGTGCCCTCGGCGGCCACGGCCATGTCGCAACTGGCCACAAGCTGGCAGCCCGCGGCGGCGGCGACGCCTTGAACCTGCGCGATCACCGGCTGCGGCAGGGTGGGGATCAGCTGCATCAGTTCCGAGCAGCGGCTGAACAGGTCGGCGAAATAGGCCGCGCCCTTGTCCGGAGCGGCGCGCCCGGCCTGCATCTCCTTGAGGTCATGGCCCGCGCAGAACGCCTTGCCTGCGCCGCGCAGGATAATGACGCGCGCCGAGCTGTCCTCGGCCAGCGTTTGCAGCCGGGCCTTGAGTGCGGCCAGCATCGCATCTGAAAGCGGGTTCAGCGCCGCAGGCCGGTTCATGGTCAGCACCGCCACGCCCGCCGTGACGTCACATTGCACCAGATCGTCGCTCATCTTGCCCTCCCTCTCCCAATGCGGGACACCTGCCGGGCAACCTATGCGTCCGGGCAGTCGAGGGGAAGGGCATGGAGCTGAAAATGGACCGCGCGGCATTGACCGATTTTCTGCGCGTTGAGTTTCAACAGGTCGCCGATGACTTCGTGATCGAGAACGTGGCGCCCATGCAGGTCCGCGTGCGGCTTCTGGCGCATGAGCGGCACCTGCGGCCCGGCGGCACGGTTTCGGGCCCGGCGATGTTCGCGCTGGCGGATGTGGCGATCTACGTGGCGGTGCTGGCCATGGTGGGACCCAAAGGGCTGGCGGTGACCACAAACTGTTCCATCGACTTCATGCGCAAGCCCGCCGCCGGGGTGGATGTGATCGCCGAGGCGCGGCTGCACAAACTTGGCCGCGTCCTGGCGGTGGGGGATGCGCTGCTGTTTTCCGACGGCGTGGCGGCGCCGGTGGCCCGCGCGGGGCTGACCTATTCCATCCCGCCCGAGTCCATGGGGTCCGCGCGGGCATGACCCCAGGCGCGCGGCTGCAGGCGGCGATCGAGGTGCTGGACCGGGTTCAGGCGGGCACCGTACCCGAGGCCGCGCTGACCAACTGGGCGCGCGCCAGCCGTTTTGCGGGATCGAAGGACCGCGCGGCGGTGCGCGACCATGTCTATGATGTGCTGCGGCGCAAGCGATCCTGCGCGGCGCTGGGGGGCGGCGAGAGCGGGCGCGCGCTGGCGCTGGGGCTGTTGCGCGGGCAGGGTGCGGATGTCGCGGTCTTCGACGGCGCGGGACATGCGCCCGCGCCGCTGAGCGAGGCCGAGCGGGCGCATCTGGCCGCACCGGTCCAAATGAGTGACGGGGAGCGGCTGGATTGCCCGGACTGGCTGATGCCTGCGCTGCGCGCCTCGCTGGGTGCGGATTTCGAGTTGGTGATGGAAGCGCTTCGCCACCGCGCGCCGGTGTTTCTGCGGGTGAACGTGGCCAAGGTCGACCGCGCGGGCGCCATCGACGCGCTGGCCGCAGAGGGGGTGGTGGCGGTGGCCCATCCGTTGACCGACACCGCGCTGGAGGTGACGCAGAATGCCCGCCGGGTGCGGCAGACGCGCGCCTTTGCCGAGGGGCTGGTGGAGTTGCAGGACGCGGCCTCGCAGGCGGTGGTGGCGGAGCTGCCGCCGCTCAAGGGGCTGACGGTGCTGGACTATTGCGCCGGCGGCGGCGGCAAGGCGCTGGCCATGGCGGCACTGGGTGCGCGCGTCACTGCGCATGACGTGGCAGCGGCGCGGATGCGCGACATTCCGGCGCGCGCGGCGCGGGCCGGGACGCGGATCGCCGTGACCACGCGCGCCGAAGGCACCTTCGATCTGGTCCTTGCCGATGCGCCCTGTTCCGGGTCCGGCAGCTGGCGGCGCGACCCGGCGGGCAAATGGGCGCTGACACCAGCGCGGCTGGCGGAGTTGCAGAGGATTCAGGCGCAAGTAATTGACGGGGCAGCGAAACGGGTGCGTCCCGGGGGCTGGCTGGCCTATGCCACCTGCTCGATGCTGCGGGCCGAGAACGCGGAGGCAATCGCCGCCTTCCTGACGCGTTCGCCGGGTTTTCGGGTGGAGCGAACACGCCACTTCACGCCGCTGGACGGGGCGGACGGGTTCTGCGTCTTTCTCCTAAGGCGCGATTAG
>SKMI01000289.1 GCA_007121115.1 Paracoccaceae bacterium
ACAGGATTACCGGGCGAAGCCGGAATACCTGGTCGAGAACTACCGGTCGACTCGGAATATCATCGAGGCATCAAACACCGTGATTTCCGGAGCCGCCGACCGGATGAAGCGGGGCCATGACATCACGATCGACCGCAAACGGCGCAATGAGCCGGCAGGTGGTGTGATGGCGAAACGCGATCCGGTTGGGCAGGGCCGCGTTCAACTGCTGCACTGCCCGCCGGGGGATCGGGCGCAGGCCGTGGCTGCTATTGGCGAATTGCAGCGCCTGGCTGCGCTGGAAGAGGGGTGGAACTGGTCACGCACCGCCATTATTGCGCGCAACTGGCGGCAATTGGCCCCGGTGCGCGCCTATGCCGAGGCGCAGGACATTCCGGTCGAGATGGCCAATGAAAGCCTGCCAAGTCTCTGGCGGATGCGCGAAATGCGCCTGTTCATCGAGGGTATCCGTCACGACAGAACCCGCCTGCTGAACGTCACCGACCTTTTGGAGATCGCGAACGCCCTGCCGCGCAACCGCTGGTCTGATCTGATTGCCGAGGGCATTGCCGCCTTGGCACAGGAGGTGGGCGCAGGTGCCGTATCAGTTCCCGATCTGATTGAGTGGTTCGGCGAATGGGCGCGCGATGCGCGGGGCGAGCAGCGCGGGTTGCTTCTGATGACGGCCCACCGCGCGAAGGGTCTGGAATTCGATGATGTCGTGATCCTGAATGGCGGATGGGAGAAACCGTCCGATAACGAGGATGCCGACGCACCCCGTCGGCTGTTTTATGTCGCGATGACCCGCGCCCGCCGCAGCCTTGCCGTGATGACGCAAGGGGCTCATGCCTTTGTGCCGGCCAAGGGTGACAACATCCTGCGGCGTGAAGCCGCGCTGCCGGACCTGCACCATCTGCCGCCTGAGCGGTACTATATCCAGCCCGAGCTGGGGCAGGTCTTCATTGATTGGGCTGGCCGTTTGCCTGCGCGTGACCGCGGTCTCAAGGCGATCGAGCAAGCGCAGGTCGGCGCCCCTGTGACCATCTCGCGAATGCATAGGCGCTGGTTCGTGGTGGACAGTCAGGGGCGGCGATTGACGGCGATGCGGGCTGACTGGGCTGTACCGCCGGGGCGACGGATCGTCTCCGCCCGGGTCGGCGCAATCGTGATGCGTCATGCGCATGAGAGTGGTGAAGAACACCGGACACGGCTCAATCGGGAGAGCTGGGAAGTCGTGCTGCCAGAGATTGTGCTGGAGTGACGGCGGGTGCCTTCACAGGTTTCTCGGCCTCGGAATTTGCTTCGATGCCAGCTATGCGGGCGGTGATGAAGATCGCCACCTACGACCTCGAAGCCACCGGCACATCGCCCGCCTTCGATCAGCCCCTGCAATTCGCCGCCATACTATCTGCCGGGATGTGATACCTAGGCGGCTACCCTGGATCACACGTTGGCGGCGCAGGAATTGCACCATGTGCTCGGATACTAACCATTGGCGCGGCATTCGCGCGCGTTCGCAGCGGTTCATCTGTGCCGACCCCACGCGCGATTGTCTTCGGGAGAAATGTCCGGGGCTCCGCCGGCGTCTGCCAGCGCACAACTCCTCCGGTCGAGTGCAGTGATCGTCGATGCCGCGGTGTGGGGCGTCGTTGCTGATGGTGTTCACAACCGGATCACCACCCGCTGCACGTTGTCGAAGGTGACATCCGTGAGCATGCGCAGAAACGTGCCGTGGCCGATGACCGCGATAGTCGTTTCCGGCCGCGCCGCCAGCCAGTCAGCGAAGGTTTGCACGCGGTGTTGGAGCACTGGCATCGGTTCGCGCGCGAAAGGGCCTTCATGGTCGGGCTCTGTGTGCCACCACGGGTTGTTCAGGTGCCCGAAAGTCAGCGCGGGGAACGTCCGCGCAAGCTCTGCCGGGGCGCGGCCGACATCGCAAAAGCTGTCCAGATGCTCGCGGTGCAGACGTTCGACAACGCGCGGGGCGCGGTGGCCGCGGAATGCATGGGTCATGGTCTGGATCGCGCGGGTCAGCGGTGACGTGACCACCAGTTCGAGTTCATGCAATGCAGCCATGTCTTCGGCCAGCGCCTGCGCCTGGGCGTGGCCCAGCGCGGTCAGCGGGGCGTCCCGCATCGCCGGATCGTAGCGCACGGTGTCTTCGTCACTGACTTCGCGCACGCGGGCATTGTGTTCTGACTGGGCGTGGCGGATCAGGTGGATGGTCTTTGCGGACATAGGCGTTCCTGTCGTGATGAAATAGGGCGCGTGCTTTCAGACGGCGCGTGGCGGAAGGAGATGCAAGCCCCGCGGGGCGAAACTTAGCGCAACCTTGGCGCCCGGGCGCAACCCGCCCATCGCATCATCGGGTAGGTTGCCGGTGACGCGGCCTGCCGGGGTATCGAAGTCGACCTGATTCACCGGGCCCAGGAACGATATCGAGACGACCTTTCCCGCCAGCCCCTGTGCCGCGGGGCGCACGGCTTCGGGGCGGATCATCACGCCGACGGGGCCCTGGGTGATCTCCTGCGTGTGCGGGATGCGCGCGTCGCCCAATACGATGTCGGAGCCATCATACTCCCCGGGCACGATGTTTGCCGAGCCGATGAAATCGGCCACGAAATGCGACACCGGCCGCGCATAGAGGTCGCGCGGCGTGCCCTGCTGTTCGATCCGACCCGAATTCATCACCACCACGCGATCCGAAATCGCCAGCGCCTCTTCCTGGTCATGGGTCACATAGACCGCGGTCAGCCCCAGCCGTTTCTGCAGGGCGCGGATTTCGGCGCGGACATGGTGGCGCAGCTTGGCGTCGAGGTTCGACAGCGGCTCGTCGAACAGGATCACGCGGGGTTTCATCACCAGCGCGCGCGCCAGCGCCACCCGCTGCTGCTGCCCGCCCGAGAGCGCGTCGACCGGGCGTTCGGCGAAAGCTTCGAGCCCCACCAGCGCCAGCGCCTCTTCCACACGGTCGGTCAGTTCGGCCCGCGGCGTGCGGGCGACCTTCAGCCCGTAACCGACATTGGCGCGTACGTTCATGTGCGGAAACAGCGCATAGGACTGGAACACCATGGTCACGTCGCGCTTTTCAGCGGGCAGATGCGTGACCTCGTCCTCGCCGATGGTGATGCGGCCTTCGGTCGGGTCTTCCAGCCCGGCGATCATGCGCAGCGTGGTGGTCTTGCCGCAGCCCGACGGGCCCAACAGCGTGACCAGTTCGCCCGGCGCGATCTGCAGCGAGACGTCATCGACCGCCGGCGCCCCGGCGCCGAAGCGCTTGGTCACGCGGCCCAGATCCACCGCTGCGGGTTGCAGTTCCGTAATCCGGTTCATATCGACAGTCCCTTTCCACGGTTGCGCGCATCCAGATAGCGCGAGGCGACCAGCAGCAGCACGATCAGCGCCAGCAGCATGACGATCAGCACCGTCGCCATCGCCGCCGCGACGCCCAGTTGCCCGCGTTCGACCCGCGCCAGCAGCATCACGGTGGCCAGATTGTTCCCCGCGCTGACCAGGAAGATTACCTGGCTGACCGCGGTCATCGCCGAGACGAAGGCGAAGATCAGCCCCGCCAGCAGCGGATAGAGCAGCAGCGGCGAGAGCACGCGCACCAGCGTCGTCCCCGACCCGGCCTTGAGCGTGGCCGAGGCCTCTTCCAGCGAGCGGTCGATCTGCGCGAGCCCCGACATGGACGCCCGAATTGCCACCGGCATGTTGCGGAACACCAGCGCCAGCACGATGATCGCCGAGGTCGAGGTCATCAGAAGCGTGCCGTCATTGAACGCCAGGATATAGGCCAGACCCATGACCGTGCCCGGCGTGGCAAAGGACAGCAGCGAGCCGAATTCCAGATAGCTGCGCCCCCAGAAGCGGTGGCGCGTGACCAGATAGGCGATGAGCCCGCCCACCATCATCGCCGGAATGGCCGAGGCGACCGACAGCTTCATCGTGTACCAGACCACCGGCCAGCCAGTGTTCCAGAACTCGATGTAGTGGCGAAATGTCAGGGTGTTGTTGATCCCCCAAAGCTCCACCACCGAGCCATAGACAATCACCCCGTAGAGCGACAGGATGAAGGCAAACCAAAGGCCCGCCAGCGACAGCAGTATCCATTCCAGGCTGCGCGGCAGCGCCAGGAACGCGCCCGAGGCCGGTTTTCCGGTTACCGTGGCAAAACCTTTCACCCCCAGCATCCAGCGCGAGGCGATGAACACCAGCACCACCAGAAACAGCAGCACCACGCCATAGACCGACGCCTCGGACTGCGAATACCGCCCGGTGAGCGCCAGGAACACCTCGGTCGCCAGGAAGTTGCGGTCGCCCCCCAGCACCAGCGGGGTGCCGAAATCGGCGATCGATTCGATCGACGCGAGCAGCAGCGAGGCCGCGATGCCGGGGCGCACCAGCGGCCAGGTCACGTCCTTGAACACCCGCCAGCGAGAGGCACCGAGCGTCTGCGCGGCCTCCTCCAGCGCCGGGTTGAGCGAATTGAGCGAGCCGCGGATGATCAGATACGCCACCGGTGCCAGCCCCAGCACCTGCGCCAGGATTACCCCCGGGGCGCCATAGAGCGGGTTTGCGAAGGGCGAGATGCCCAGAATGTCGTGGCTCAAGAGCCCGCGCCGGCCCAGCAGGAAGATCATCGAGAAGCCGATGACGAAGGGCGGGGTGATGAACGGCAGCACCGAGGCCACGCCCAGGATCCCGCGCACCGCGCGGCTGTTGGTGCGCTGGCCAAGAAGTGCCAGCGCAAAGCCCAGCATCGTCGCCGCCGGGGCGACGATCACCGCCACCAGCAGCGTCGAGGGCAGCGCCCCGCGCCCCCAGATCATGATCCCCACGGCCCAGCCCGCGATCAGCCCCGCGCCGACCCAGAGCGGCACCATCCATGCCCGCCGCCAAAGCGCGGCTGCGCGGCTCGACCAAAGACCCCAGGCAAGCGCGACCGCCCCGCCCGCCGTGGCCCAGTAGGCGACCATCCGCGCCTCGTTCACCTCGGTGAAGCGGTTGTCGACAAACAGGAACAGCGAGCTTGAGAAGGTCGCGCGGAACTGATCGAGCGTCAGCACACCCTCGATCCACACGGCCGAGCGGATCACCATAACCAGCGGATAGGTTATGAACAGCGTGACGAACAGAAGCGTCAGCAGGATACCCGCGCCGGTGAACGCATCGCCGCGCACCCGGTTCGATTCGCTCAACGCGGAACCAGCGGCGATGCACAGCGCCAGCGAGGCGCCCATCGCGCCCCAGCCAAACGGTGTGCCCGCCGAAAAGAGCGCCGCCCACAGGCCCACGAACCCAAGCGACAGGATCACAGCCGCCATATCGGCGCGCCGCCGCGCCTGCGCGGGTCGCGGCGCGGGCCGCAGGTAGAGCGCGATCACCGCGAACGCGGCCACCGCCGGGGCCCAATGCAGCCCTGCACCCAGACTCAGCGGGTGCAGCATGTAGTCAAGAGGCAGGAACCGGCGCCCGGTCCGGATCAGCGGTAGCGCCAGGAACAGCAGCAGCGCGATACCGGACCAGACGGGGACGGCGCCAAGCGGTATGGCACGCGACAGGCTGCGGGGCGGGGTCTGGGCAAGATCGGCCATGAAATACCTCAAGCCCCGCCGCCGGGCAAACCGGCGACGGGGCGCAATGGTTGGACCTGCTCAGCGCGGCACGGGGAAGATTTCTTCGGTCCAGCGCGCGATCAGCCCGGTCTGCACGTCCGGCTGGCCGAAATGCTCGAAGTCGTAGTCTATCACGGCGATCTCATCGAGCCGCGGCCCGCCGGGTGCGGGCGCGGCGTTGACGTTCGCCTTGATCTGCCAGGACCCCGCCTGCGTGCCCAGATCCTGCGCTTCGGCCGACAGCGCGTAGTCGATGAAGGTGCGCGCGCCCTCGGGGTTGGGGCCGTTGGCCACCAGGCTGATGCCCGAGATCTCGTAGCCCGTGCCTTCGGAGGGGATGATGATCTCGATCGGCAGCCCGGCTTCGCGCTCGCGAAGGGCCGAGGACATGAAGATGATGGCCACGCCCAACTCGCCCTGACCGGTGGGCTGCAAGGAGCCCGAGCCCGAGCGCGTGTAGGTGGCCATGTTCTGGTGCATCCCGGCCAGCAGTTCGAACGCTTCTTCCTCGCCGAAGATCTGCACCAGCGTGGCGATCACGGTATAGGCAGTGCCCGAGGAGTTCGGGTCGGCCATGCCGATCAGGCCGCGGAAGGCCGGGTCGGTCAGGTCTTCCCAGCTTTCGGGCATCGGCGCGCCGGCTTCTTCCAGCACGGCCGGGTTGACGACAATCGCGATGGGGTTGGCGTAGAGCGGCAGATAAGCGCCGTTCACGGCGTTCAGCATGTCCTCGGACAACTCGGCCATCATTGGCGACTCATAAGGTTCGGTCACCCCTTCGCCAGCAGCGACGAAGTGCGGATCGCCGGTGCCGCCGTAAAACACGTCAAAGGTCGGATTCGACGCCTCGGCCCGGATCCGGACGAGCGATTCATTGGTCCGCAGGTTGAGGAATTCCATGCGGATGCCGGTTTCTTCGAAGAAGGGCTCGCGGAGTGCCTCGCACCATTCCTCGACAACGCAGACGACGTTGACGACATCCTGTGCCTGTGCGGCGGTGGCCGCAGAAATCGCAAGCGCACTGACGGCGATCGCGTGGCGAAGTCTCGGTTGCATGTGTGTATCTCCCAGCAAGGTTCGCGCAGCCCGGACCGGGCCTTGCGCTGGGAGCGGGCTATCGCTTGTAGTTGACAGAGCCGTGACAGGGCGCCGCATTGTGGCGCGGCGGCGGTGCAATTCGTGACTGTGCCCAAATCCGCAGCAGGTTCTCAGCCCGAAAACGCGCTCCCGCCCTGCCGGGCCAGCCACAGGTTCACCGCCAGCAGGATGCTCGACGTTATGGCGATGGCGATCACGCTCATGGCCATGCCGGTCTGGACCGAGCCCTGCTCGAACTGCGCGAAGACAAAGGTGCCCACCGTGCGCATCCCGGCGGGTGCGAGCATGATCGAGGCCACCAACTCGCGCGAGGCGATGGCGAAGACCAGCATCATCGCCGCGATCAGCGATGGCGCCATCAGCGGCAGCGTGATGTGGCGCAGCGTGGCCCCCTGGCTGGCCCCGGCCACGCGCGCGGCATCATCGAGCGAGCCGCTGATCTGGCGCAGCCGCGCCACCGCGTAGCGGATCGGGTAGGGCAGCAGGATGCCGATATAGGCAACCAGCAGGATCGCTGCGGTGCCGTAGAGTGTCAGCGGCAGGAACGGGCTGTTCCACGCCAGGATCACGCCGACCGCCAGCACGATGGCGGGGATGGCGTTGGGCAGCACCGACAGCCCGTCCATCACCGCGCGTCCGCGCCCTGTGCCGCGCACGACGATATAGGCCACGACGCCACCGATCGCCGCCGTGGCAAAGGCCGTCAGCACCGCCAGCCAGCCGCTGGTCATCAGCGCCTGCCCCGCCCGGCTGCCGGTCGAAAAGATCGGCGCATAGTGGCGGGTGTCGAAGTTCGACAGGCTCAGCCCGCCAGAGATGGTCCCCATGAACGATGTTACGGCAATCGTCGCCAGCGGGATCACAACGCCGATGGCCGCGACCAGCCCGAACAACACCAGCACCGGCCAGCGCCAGCGCCCGAGTTCGGCCTTCTCGGCGTCCGCAGGCTTGCCGGTCTGGCTGATGTAGGACCGGCGCGTGGCGATCCAGTTCTGAAGCGTGAACGCCGCCAACACCAGCGCCATCAGGATGATCGAGCCCAGCGCCGCGCCCGACAGGTCGATGGGCCAGTCCGACAGGCGCGTGTAGATGCCGGTCACCAGCACCTCGAACCCGGTGCGCGCCGCGAGCGCCGCGGGGGTGCCGAATTCCTCGATCGACATGGCGAAGACGATCAGCAGGCTGGCGGCCACGGCGGGGATGCTCAGCGGCAGGGTGATCAGCACGAAGGCCCGCACCGGCCCGGCTCCGTGCACCCGCGCGGCGGCGGCAAAACGCCCGCCCACGGCCTCGAACGCGCGCGAGACGGCGAAATAGACCAGCGGAAACAGGTTCAGCGTCATCACGAAGGCGACGCCTGCAAAGGTGAACAGGAACCCGCCCATGTGAAAGCCCAGAAGCTGCTGAAGATACCCACGCGGCTGCAACAGCATCATCCACGCGATGGCCGCAATGAAGGGCGGGATCAGGAACGGCACCAGGAAGATCACGTCCCAGATCCGCGCGCCGGGCACATTGCACAGCCCGCGCAGGATCCCGACAGGCAGGCCGAGGATCAGGCTGCCGATCATCACCGACACCGCCAGCAGCAGCGTGTTCCGGGTCTGCACCATCAACCGGTCGTTCTCGGTCAGGATGACGATCTTCGAGAATGGCTCGGCCAGCGACCCGCGGGCAAACTCGGGGAACACGGCTTGCAGCAGGATGAAAAGCACGGGCAGGCCAACCAGAACGATCAGCGCACCGGCAGCGAGCGCGGTCAGGACAGTGGCGGCGCGTGGCATGACCGGCGCTCCTTCGTCGATGGCAAAGGACCCCGACGCAAGGGCCGGGGTCCCGCAGTTCTTGCGTATGCGCTTCAGCGGTTGGTGACGGTTTCGTTGAACCGTGCGATGATCTCGTCGCGGCGGGCCGCGGCGGCGTCATCGTCGACCTCGATCACGTTCAGGTCGTTGACGCCGGGGCGCAACCCTTCCACATCGGCGCGGGCGGGCATCATCCAGGTATCGGCCACCAGCGCCTGCCCGGCATCCGACAGGACGAAATCAACGAAGGCCATCGCGGCGTCGGGGTTCGCGGTGGACTCGAGGATGAACATC